>DATEKA010000042.1:0-5789 GCA_035277685.1 Candidatus Acidiferrales bacterium | reverse complement strand
CACTAAGGTCTGGCAAAGTTTGGGGGCAGAACACAACCATGTCGGAGTTTGCGGCGTCACTTCACTCTCGTCAACACCCAAAGCAGCACAGTTCCAATCGAAACCAGGGCCACATAAGCCATACAAAGGTCGGCGAAAATGATGCTGTAGCAAAAATCGGTTGAGCCTCTGTCAGCTACCCCCAATTTTGCCCTTCTCCCGACCTTGATCCAAAATACATATGCCGCCAGCCACGGAAGGAGGCTGCAGAGTGTAGCGAAATATGTGATCACTGGCGCCCCTCGCGTCAGAGGCGCGCGCCTGAGAAGGATGAACAGGAATGCCGTGGTCGTCCAAGCAGCCAAAGTGAAAAGAGCGAAAAAAGTTCTCCTCGGGGTGCCGCTGCTTCCAAAATGGCTCGGTGAAGTCATAGATTCTCCTCTCACTGCTGGAAGCACACGTATGCGGCGTAAATACCCATGACTCCCGCACCCACCGTCTCTACACCTCCAATGACCTCGAAATACCAAGAAACCGGGGTAACCCCGCCTGTCAAAAGTGCCCCAAGCCCATTCAGGGCCGCCGTTGCTCCCAAGCCGCTCGCGACGTACGTTGCTCGGGAGCACCTCACTTGCTGCTGTGTTGGCTGTTGCGGTGTTTTTGTCGGCGTGTTCGGCGCTGTCGGTGTTTGCGGCGTTTGTGGGGACGTACCGGTTGGCGGCAGTAGAAAGACGTCGTCAATACTTGCGTAGATCGGCACCACCTGGATGGGATGGCAGTCGCCATCCACGAGGCAATTGACACTAAGGTCTAGCACGTCCTCGAAACCTATGGGGGTGGCGGCCGAGGCCGAAAGAAGATCGAGGAGATCAAATTCCATCGTGTCATCACAAAAGTCGCTGTTGCAGTCCTGCGATTGACCTCCGGATGTGCAGGGCCATCCTGCCTTTCCTAATCGCGACTTCGGCCCGCAGAGTCCGAGCGGGTCGGTCATTTCCAGTGGCGAGTTTCGGACGTAAGCGTAGCGGTTCCACGTTTGGGGGTCCATGGGATTGACGGCGGCGAGGCCGGCGGGGTCGGGCGAAGGCCAGCGTCCCTGGATGCCGTATTCGCGCGCCGGAAAGTCGTAGACGTTCGACGCTGTGTCCTGGTTCATCCCGGTGAAATTCAAGTCCGTCGTGCCGCTCTGTGCGTAGGGTTCGCCGAATGGGGCGTACGCGCCATCATAGTACACCGTCCGGCTCGGAGTGGAAGCGAGGCGCGAACCAAAAGACGTACGTTGGCGTTTGCGAACCAATGGGACTCATCGCACGGTGCGGCGCATCTTAGCATCGGGGGCGCTGCGTCCGAAATTTCGAAGAATACGCAGACAGGCAAGAGTGCCTGTGACGCACAAATCACCAATCACGAGTCGCGAGTCGCGAGTCACGGCCAGAGTGCCTGTGTCACACAATCACCAGGCCGCATCCGCCGATTTGGATTGACCCGTTCGAGCAGGCTCAAGTAGGATTCCCGCCAAGTTCAAGTTCGGTCTTGCGCGCCGATTGCAGAAGCGCAGATCCCCGGGGTGGGCAGTTGTAACGCAGAAGGAGAAGCACGATGTACTGCTCGAAATGCGGTGCAAACGTACCGGATAGCGCCACATTCTGCAGCGCATGCGGCCAGCCGACGGGCGTCGCGGCCACCGGCACGCCGCAGGCGGCTGTTATGGCGGCGCCCGCTGCGGCTTGGGTCCCGGCGCCCACAGTGAAGTACGCGGGGTTCTGGCTGCGTTTCGTCGCCTTCATCATTGACGCCATTGTCCTCGGCTTCATCGGATTCGCCATCACCATTCCGTTTATGGCTTCGATTCCGCTGGGAACATTCATGCATGGCGGTCCGCCGCGCCCCGAAGATTGGGCGCCCCTCGTGGGCATGTTCGGCCGGCTCGCGCTGGCTCGCTTCGTCATCAACTGGCTCTATTACGCGCTGCTCGAAAGCTCCGCCTGGCAGGCGACCCTGGGCAAGAAAGCACTCGGTCTGGAAGTAACGGATTTGCAGGGACGCCGAATCAGTTTCGGCAGGGCCAGCGGCCGCTTCTTCGCCAAGATACTCTCGACGATCATCCTGTTCATCGGATTCTTCATGATAGGCTTCACTTCGAGGAAACAGGGGCTGCACGACATTATCGCGGGCACGCTGGTGCTGCGGAAGGTCTAGACCGCGAGAGGAGTGGAAAATGTATTGTTCGAGATGCGGCACGGCCTCGGCCGAAAATGCCACATTTTGCGGCAACTGCGGCCAGCCGCTCGGCGAGATTCCCGCACAGCCAGCCGGGGCCGCTCCGATTCCCGCGCCTGTGTTTGCCGCCCCCGGAGTTGCGGCCGGCGCGCCGCCCTTAACCTCGCCGGTTGTTCCGGCGCCGGCGTATCCGGCGGTTGCGGTGCCGTTCGGGCGCGCATACGCGGGATTCTGGCTCAGGCTCGTCGCGTACATCATCGACAGCATCCTGCTCTTGCTGGGCCTATGCGTGTGCGTTGGTCTGGTCGCAGCCGTTCTGGGAGCGGGCTTCTTCCGCAGCCTTTCGAACCTCGGGGACGAAGTGAACGGAGCGCCAAACGTTTTCGGGCCGATTTTCGTGCTCGCTATCCTCGGGTTTATGTTCGTCTTCATCGCCGCCACGTGGCTCTATTACGGCTGGTTCGAGAGCTCCGAACATCAGGGAACACCGGGGAAAATGGCGCTGGGCTTGATTGTGACCGATATGGAAGGCCGGCGCGTGACGTTCGCGCGAGCCAGTGGGCGTTACTTCTCGAAGATCATCACGGGGTTAATCCCCTTCTTCATCGGCTACATCATGGCGGGATTTACGCAGAAGAAGCAGGCGTTGCACGACATGATTGCGAGCTGCCTGGTTTTGCGGCGGGTTTAGGCCACGCCAACCCATAAATTTTGTACCTATTGATTTTCGTGTCGACGTAATATTTTCAGCAACTTGCGGGGAATTTATCCCGGCAGGCGTACCTATTGATTTTGCATTCGCTTTTTCTTCGCTAAGCGGTGCTCTGCCAGATTTCCACAGGGCACCAGGCGACTCAGACGCCCCAACCGTAGCGCTCCTGGTGAACAAGGACGTCATTCATTTCGCCGCGAATCAGCTCGGTAAACTCGACGCAGCCGACGATTCTCCCGCCCGCCACGGCGGGCAGGCCCGGCTCGGCCGGGAGGCCAGCCCCGGAAGGCGTGCTGATATCGGCGGTGCGGTAGCCGCGTTCGAGAACGCGTTGCGCGGCCGTTTCGATGGCTTGCGCCTCGATTTCCAGGCCGAACGACTCCCGCAGCATCAGCGTCGCGGAAAAGATCGCGCCAAGGGGACAGGCTACATCCTTGCCTGCGAGCGAGGGCGCCGAGCCGTGAATCGGCTCGTACAGCGCTGGAGCGCTCTTGCCGCAGCTCATGGATGGAATCAGCCCGATCGAACCGGCTAGCGCGGCGGCCTCATCGCTCAGGATGTCGCCAAAAAGATTCGAGGTGAGGATTACGTCGAACTGTTTGGGCCGGAGGATGATCTGCATAGCGGCGTTGTCAACGTACAGGTGTTCGAGGGCGATTCCGGGATAGTCGCGCGAAACGGCAGTCACCGTCTTGCGCCACAGGGATGAGGTGGCCAGGACGTTGGCCTTGTCCACGCTGGCGACGCGTTTGCTGCGGTTCGCAGCGCGCCCGAAAGCGTAACGCGCCACGCGCTCGATTTCGGGTACCGTGTAGGATGCTACGTCGCGCGCGCTCGCATGGCCGTTGCCGCCGCGAATTTCATGTTCACCGAAATAAATGCCGCCGGCCAGCTCCCGAACGATTTCAAATTCGCAGTTGGCGATTCGTTCCGGTTTCAACGGCGAGATAGACCGCAGGGCGTCATAAACGCGAATCGGACGGAGATTGATATAGAGCCCCAGCGACTTGCGCAGGCCGAGCAGTCCGCTTTCCGGGCGCTTTTCGAGGGGCGCGGAGTCCCATTTCGGGCCGCCAATCGCGCCGAGGAGAACGGCGTCCGCCGAACGGCACCCAGCCAGCGTCTCGGAGGGCAGCGGTGTGCCGGTACGGTCGATTGCGGCGCCGCCGAAGGGCAGTTCGCGAAAATCGAAGTGGTGGCCGAACGATGCCGCACAGTCGCGCAACACCTGGACAGCCGCCTGGGTAACCTCGGGGCCGATCCCGTCTCCCGGGAGAAGCGCGATGGTCTTGCGTACTTCCGTCATTGCAGGGGCCTCATTTCTTTATTTCTTTGCGCTTCGGAAGGCGGCCTGCGCCAGGCAGGCGGCCTTGCTTGCGCCTTCGCCAACAATCAATTCGGTCTTGCCGCGCTGGCCTCACAACCCGAAGCAGCCGCCGCTTGCGCTCGTTTAACCTGGTGGACGATGGCCAGAAGATCGCGGTCGCTGACCTGTTTGGCAGCATCAGCGCGGGCGATGGCCATGCCATAGCACTGCGCCAGCTCCGCCTCGGTCGTTTGGTAGCCTAGCTCCTCCAGGCGCGAACGAAGCGCATTGCGTCCTGAATGTTTCCCAAGAACCAACCGCCGCGAGGGGACGCCGACCTTCTCGGGAACGATGATCTCGTAGGTGAGCGGATTCTTCAGGATGCCATCCTGATGAATGCCCGCCTCGTGAGCGAACGCGTTGGCGCCGACTACAGCCTTGTTCGGCGGCACCGAGACGCCGGTAATGGACGAGAGCAGCCGGCTACTGGAATAGATCTTGTCGAGCGCCACGTTCGTGAACGCGCTGTAGCGCGATTGGCGCACATGCAAAGCCACGGCAATTTCCTCGAGGGATGCGTTACCGGCGCGCTCGCCGATGCCGTTGATGGTGCATTCCACCTGGCGCGCGCCGGCGCCGATAGCGGCCAGGGAATTCGCGACAGCAAGCCCCAGATCGTTGTGGCAATGGGCGCTCAGGATGATGTGGGGATAAGCGGCGAGGCGCTCGCGCACGCAGCGGAAAATTTCGTTATATTCCTCCGGCGTTGAATAGCCGACGGTATCGGGCAGGTTGATAATCTGGGCGCCCGCCTCCGCCGCCGTCAGAGCGGCCACACACAAGAAATCCATGTCGCTGCGGCTGGCGTCCTCCGCGGAGAATTCGACCTGCCCGCAATGCTCGGCGCCGAAGCGCACCATTTTGCCTATCTGGTCTATGGCCTGGGCGCGAGAGATGCGCAGCTTGTGCTTCAGGTGGAGGTCGGAGGTGGCGAGGAAAATGTGCAGGCGGGGCATGACGGCGGGTTCGAGGGCGCGGAGCGCGGCGTCTACATCTTCCTGTCGCGCGCGGGCCAGCGCAGCCACACGGCAGCCCTTGATCTCGGCAGAGACCGCGCGAACCCCTTCGAGATCGCCGGGCGAGGCGATGGGGAAACCCGCTTCGATGACGTCAACGCCGAGCTCTTCGAGCTGGCGCGCAAGAAGGAGCTTTTCCTCGCGATTCATGGAGAAGCCCGGCGATTGCTCGCCGTCGCGCAGCGTCGTATCGAAGATGTGGACTCGATCCATGGGCGCCTCACTTCCCGACAAAGTCTTGCGAACCTGGCCCAATCGCGGCTGAAAGAGCGCCCGGCGGCGCCAGCCTCTCGACGGGGTAAACTCCAGCCATTAACAGTGGAACCGCTGCAGGGCAAGAAGTCCAATTTATAATTGTTGCAGCCGGGATAAATCTCTCTTATATAATGATTCCCATGGACTTAGCATCGCTTCAGGTGTTTCAGGCCGTCGCACGCGAGCACAGCTTTTCGCGGGCGGCGGAAAAGCTGTACCGCACGCAGCCGGCCGTGAGCAT
>DATEKA010000041.1:0-41562 GCA_035277685.1 Candidatus Acidiferrales bacterium | reverse complement strand
CGTGCAAGTGCCGGGTAGCGAAGCGCCGCCGTTGTCCGGCCCGCCGTAGGGAGTTTTGGTGCAGGAGTCGATGCCTGAGGTCGCGTCCGTGCCGTTCCACGTCACGGTCAACGCATGGTTGTACCAGCCGTTCGAATCGGGAGTGCGATCGGCGCTGACGGTCACGTTGGTCGGCGCCGTAGCATCGAATTTGAAGTTGAACGAGCCATGCCCAACGTTCCCCGCATTGTCCGTGCAATCCGCAGAGACCGATGCTGTGGCCGTATCCGGAGCCGTATAGGTTGCCGGAACGGTGCAACTGGCGATGCCGGAAGTCGCGTCGGTACCCGGATTGGTGAACGTCAGCGCGTGATTGTACCAACCGTTGTGATCCGCCGAACGATCCGGTGTAATCGCCACGGTCGGCGGAGTCGCGTCGTATTCGAAATTGAACGCCACCGATGTGCTGGTGTTTCCGGCTACGTCGGTACAAGAGCCGGAAAGCGAGGCACTGCCGTTGTCAGGTCCGCTGTACGGAGTTTTCGTGCACGTGTCGATCCCCGAAACCGGATCCGTCCCGGTCCAAGTCACCGTTATCGCATGGTTGTACCAGCCGTTCGAATCGGGTGTGCGATCGGCGCTGACGGTCACGTTGGCGGGCGCCGTAGCGTCGAATTTGAAACCAAACGAGCCATGCCCAACGTTGCCCGCATTGTCCGTGCAATCCGCAGAGACCGATGCTGTGGCCGTATCCGGAGCCGTATAGGTTGCCGGAACGGTGCAACTGGCGATACCGGAAGTAGCGTCGGTACCGGGATTGGTGAACGTCAGCGCATGGTTGTACCAACCGTTGTGATCCGCGGACCGGTCTGGCGTGATTATCACCGTGGGCGGCGTCGCGTCGCGCTTGATTGTCAGCGGTGTTGCGTCCGTCTTTAACCCGGCGTCGTTCGTGCATGAACCGTTGAACGTCTGGCCGGTCGTATCCGTAGTCTGCGTTTGATCCGCGGTGCACGTCGTCGGGTTGCTGATTGTGTCGCTGCCCGTCGTGCTGATCGTCACATTGCTCGTATACCAGCCGTTGTTCCCAAAGGTCCCGGTGGCGTTGAGCGTCGCAGTGGGTCCGGTCTTATCCAGTTTGATTGTGAGCGGTGCTGCGTTTGCTGAGAGACCCGCATCATTTGTGCACGAGCCGTTAAAGACCTGGCCCGTTGTTTCTGCCGTCTGGAATTGATCCGGAGTGCAGCTCAGGGGAAGGCTGACTAGCTCCGTTCCCGATGTGTGCACCGTCACATCGCTGGTGTACCAGCCATTCGTGCCCGCCGTGCCCGCCGTAACGGAAAGACTCACGGCCGTCGGCGCTGTCGCATCGTACTTGAAGTTGAACGGCACGTCTGAGCTTTGGTTGCCGGCGTTATCCGTGCAGTGACCCGATACCGAAGCAGACGCGCTGTCCGGACCGCTGTAGTTAGTCGAAGTGCAGCTCGAAATTCCGGAGGTCGGATCATTGCCGCTGAAGTTGATCATGACGGCGCTGGTGAACCATCCGTTGTGATCGGCTGGACGCGTGGCGGCGCCCGTCACTCCGGTGGGCGCTTGCGTATCAATCTTGACGACAACAGGCATCGCCGTTGATCCCGCTGCTGCGCCGTTGTTGCCAGCGCCATCGGTAGCCGTGCAGGAGATATTGTGCGTGCCATCCCCGGAGACTGTGAGCGACGCGGTAGCTGTCGTCGTCCCTCCACCGCTGAGGGCGCCTTGCGCGAGACCGCCCGCCGAATCGCTGCACGAAATTGAGGAAACATTGGAGCTGTCCGTGGCGCTCACGCTGCCAACCACCGGAACGGTATCCTGCGCGTTGAACCAGCCATTTGTCCCGTGGACCGGAGCCGGAAACGTGATCGTAACAACAGGCGGCGTCGCGTCACTGTTCACGGTCTGTGTGATGGAAGGACTCTGGCTGTTTTGTGTTCCCTGTCCTCCCGTGCCGTTATAACACGCGCCTAGCTTGCGCGCTCCCGACACCGTGAACGAGTGACTGATCGTCGCGGTGCCGGAACCGCTGACCGCCGAATTGCCGAGGTTCGCTCCCGTGTTGCCGCTACAGTTCGGGTTGTTGATCCCAGTTTGGTCGAAGAATGTCACGCTTCCCACCGTTACCAATGTGCCTGACCCCTGCACATTTCCGTTTCGCACAGTGGCCGTAAGCGTGACGCTCTGGTTCAGATTCGACGGATTAGGATTCGACGACAGTGTTGTGTTCGTGGCGGTCGCGTCGGTGAACGTGTTCTGTGCTATCAATCCCGAGGCCGCCCCGGTCGCCGTCAAGAAGAAGCGAATGTTCAGATCGTAAGGATCCGTGACAAAGTCCGTATCCAGGAAGTTGCCGTTGGCATCAGCCACCGCGGTGTAGGGGCCGTGCGTATCGAGCAACGGAGATTCGATAAGTTGAATCGTAACGGTTTCGCCGGGCTGAAACCCGCTGCCGGTAATCGTCACCACGCTTCCCGGCGGGTAGTCGCCCAGGTCGGTCTGCACCAGCGGGTAACCGTATGCTTCGGTCGTGTTGAGGGCGTTCCCGTTCGCATCGTTGCCGCCCGCAACCATCAGCACGCCTCTCCGCTGCATCGTGGTCGAGGGCGCATTCGACTGATTGGCAGCCGCGCTCACGTTGCTGCGTGCCACGCTCATCGCGCCAGTTGAGGTAAAGCCGTAGCTCCAAATTCCGGCGGCCGAGTCCTGGGCAGTGAACAACTCTGCGGATGCCACTGTCGCCCCCGCCGAAGTACCGCCCATAATCAGGATGCTGTTGTTGTTCGGAAGCAGAATCGCCGCATGGCCCTCGCGCGGTGTGGCCGGCATTGCCGCAATCGTGCTGAACGCTGGAGCCGCCGAGCTCGGGTCGAATATTTCTGTTGGTGCCGCGTCCGCCTGCTGCGGATCCGCATTGCCGTTGTTTCCGCCGATTACAGCCACGACGCCGTTGAGAAGTGTTGTGGCAGAATGGCTGAACCGCGCCACGGAGAGCGCCGGCCCCGCGCTGATGGTCCCCACGGCGGGATCGAAAATATCTGTAGTTGCAACCGGACCCGACCCGTTGAATCCGCCAACGATCAGCGCTCGGCCATCGTGAAGAACAGTCATGGCGTGCTGCGTTCGCGGCGATGACATCATGCCGACGGAGGTGAAGGCGCCTGTCGTTGGATCGAAGATTTCAACGGTTGAACTGATAGTGCTGCCGTTCTGTCCGCCTGCGAGGACCACGCGACCATCCTGGAGGACCGCCGCGGTAGCTCCCGCTCGCGCCTCAGTCATCGCACCAGCGGCCATAGACCACGAGTTTGCCACCGGATCGAAGATCTCCGCTGTGCTTGTGGCGCTCCCGCCGGCCGTCACTCCGCCAGCCACCAGGACTCGCCCGTCCTGCAGCGTCACGGAAACCTGTCCGGCGCGCGAATAGACCATCGGCGGCGCGGCCGTTATGCTCCCGTCAGCGTTGAAGAAGTCAGCGCTCGCGAGAGAACCGGCAGTCGAATTACCCCCGGTCACAAGGATGCGCCCGTCTGAAAGCAGCGATGCTGCAGCGCCCGACCGGGCGTTCGACAAAACGCCTGTTGCCTGCCATGTACCGCTCGAGATTACGAGCGGTGAACCGTGGAGTACCGCGGCTATAACTGTAAGAATTACTGCCCCGATGAGTACACTTTTAACAGATGGCTTCATCGCAGACCTCGGCTGGTAAAGGTCCTTAGCCGCCCGCGCACACGCCGAGCGCGGATCGGTGATAATGCGCACTCCTGGCGCCGAAGCAGCGTGTTTCGCTTAAGTCTTGGGGGACTTGAACAGGTACGGAGCAAGTGAAGGGCCAGCTTGCGGCTCACGCCTGGCCGCGAGAGCCCTTGCGGGTCCGTTAGCTCAACTGCTACATTTGTCGTTGGTTACGCGGAAATAGGACGAGACCTGTAAAGCTGCACGCCCACTTCTGACCCACGAAAGCACCCATGAAGAGGAGAATGCCGTACCTTTATGTGCATAGGCCGATTATGACTTGTGCCCTCTTAGGTTCGGGCCGGCCCGCCCAACCTGGGTTATCATTTTGCATTCTAGCGTCTGTGATGAAGCTGTGACCGATAACCTGACCATTGCCTCCGTTCCTGAATCTCGTCCAAACAGCGGACGTCGTGCCCTTTTCCATTCCGGTCGCTACCAATGCTGGCTGCTCGTTCTGTTCCTCCTCAGCCTTCCCTTTGTAAACCCTTGGGTTCATGGTGACGGCGTCGGGTACTACGCCTATGCCCGCGCTCTGCTAATCCAGCATCGTTTGGATTTTCGCCAAGACTGGAGGCGTGCCAATGAGAGCTTCGTCATAGGCCGCGAAGACTCAAAAGGCCAATTGCTCCCGGATCAATTCACGTCCACCGGACACCTGAAGAACATCTGGACTGTCGGTCCTGCGCTACTCTGGGCGCCATTCCTCGCCGTTGCGCACGCTGGCGTCGTCGTTGCGAATCATCTCGGCGCGCACGTCGCCGCCGACGGTTTCTCCGCCCCCTATCGCACCACAATGGCTCTTGCCACTGCTTTCTACGGGTTCCTTGCTCTATGGATCTCGTTCTTGCTGTCGCGCAAATACTTCGACGCCCGCTGGGCGTTCCTTGCAACTCTAGGGATCTGGGCCGCGAGCTCCCTCCCCGTTTACATGTATTTCAATCCCGCCTGGTCTCACGCTCATTCCGCCTTCGCCGTGGCCCTGTTCGTCTGGTATTGGCACCGCACGCGCGAACACCGCACCAGCCGGCAATGGGTCCTGCTCGGATTGCTCTCCGGCCTTCTGGTCGACGTGTATTACCCGAACGGTATCTTTCTCCTGATTCCGCTCATGGAAGGCATCTCGCAATATTTCAGGGCGTGGAGGCGCCGTCCCGTCTCTTCTGGAACTCTGCGATTGTTTTTTCTGCATCTTCTCTATTTCGGCGTTTTCCTTGCCGCATTGTTGCCGACGCTGGTATCCCGCCGGATCATTTTCGGCTCGGCCCTGCAAACCGGCTACTATTCCGCACACACATGGCGCTGGACATCGCCCGCGCTCTGGGACGTCCTTTTTTCGTCGGACCATGGACTCTTTAGCTGGACGCCTGTCTTGATTCTGGCTCTCTTCGGGCTGTTCTTGTTCCGCCGTGTGGATCGCTCCTTCGCCGACAAACTGATCGTTTGCTGTGTCGCTTTCTATCTGATGATCGCCTGCTATCCGGATTGGGACGGCCTTTCCTCCTTCGGTAACCGCTTTTTCGTTTCCCTCACGCCTCTCTTTGTTCTTGGTCTTGCAGCGTTCTTCGACACTGTCGCTCAGACTTGGAACGCGCGCCGCGCCGCTATCCTCGCCACGGTTTCCACGACCACTCTGATTCTCTGGAATTTCGGTATGATGTTTCAGTGGGGCATGCACTTGATTCCCGTTCGCGGGCCTGTATCCTGGCGCGAAACGGCCTACAATCAAGTTACAGTCGTCCCTGAGGACGTAGCCCGCACAATCCGAGGGTATTTCGTGCATCGGGGCGAGCTTATGCGGAACATCGAAGACAAAGACCTGAAACAGCTTCGATCGCATCCCAAATGATCTGCGCTCGTGCCACACTCGTTTCTTCTTCGATTCTTCCTCAGCGGGTCGGGCTGGGGTTTCCGGTTGGAGCACACGTTCCCAGTTCCTCAACAACCGGGCTCCTGAAATGACCTCCGCCGCTCAAGCTGCAACTGCCAAAACGCCGCAGCACCTTCTGCCTCCGCGTCCAGTCGTCCGCGTCAGCCCCCCAAGCGCGTGGTGGGCCATACCCTTTCGCGAGATCTGGGAGTACCGCGAGTTGCTTTATTTCCTCGTGTGGCGCGACGTGAAAGTCCGCTACAAGCAAACTGTCATCGGTATCGCCTGGGCCGTTCTACAGCCCGTTCTGACCATGGGAGTGTTCTGGTTGTTTTTGGGCAAGCTGGCACAACTGCCCTCCGACGGCTTGCCGTACGCCGTGTTCTATTTTGGCGGGTTGGTGCCCTGGACCTACTTCGCCTATTCGCTAAACACCGCCACCAACACCGTAGTGAACCACCAGAACCTGCTGACAAAGGTGTATTTCCCCCGCCTCGTCCTCCCCATTTCGGCGGTTTTGTCGGGATTGGTAGATTTTGCGGTGGGATTCATCCTCCTCATCCTCGTCACGCTCGGATACCACATTGTGCCGGGGCTATCAATTCTGTGGCTGCCTTTGCTCCTGCTGCTTGCGGTGTGCACTGCGCTCGGCGTGGGCCTGTGGTTTTCGGCTCTCAATGCGCTCTACAGGGATGTACGGTACATCATGGCGTTTGTGGTTCAGTTCTGGATGTTTGCGTCGCCGGTGATGTACCCATCGAGCATGGTGAGCAAGAAATGGCCGCACTGGGCCTGGCTGTATGGGCTAAATCCAATGACTGGTGTGATTGACGGGTTCCGGTGGGCTCTGACGGGGCGCGGGCAGCCGCCAGGACTTCTGCTGCTAGCCAGCGCAGTGATGGTGCTTATTCTGCTGATCGGCGGGCTGATGTTCTTCTCGCGGATGGAAGGAACCGTTGCCGACCTCGTGTGAGAGCCTGGCGGGCAGAGGCGAAATAAGGACAGGTGCAAACCGGGTCCCGATGCCAGGAACTCGAGAACATTCCCCCGGCGAGCCGAACGGGGCGTGGGTTAGATCCAGCAGGACGCGAGAAGCCTTACCGCATCTTTGTATTTCTTCGAAATGCCGTACTCTTTGTCTATACCCTTGAGGCGCAGGGACATCTGTCCAGACGTTGCAACGCGGATTTCTTCAACGAGGGCTTCGTTGACGATCGTTGAACGGTGAATGCGAACGAATCCAAACGGCTTGAGCCGCACTTCAATGGCAGAGACCGACTCGCGGACCAAATGGGAGCGGACCGCGGTCCGCAGCACGACGTAGTTGCCACGCCCTTCGACGAGAATCACCTCGCGCGGCTCCAAAACGAAGATCTTGCCCCGGCCGCGGATGGCCAGGCGCGGCGACTTCGCAACCGTAAGAGGCAGGAGCGATGCGCCACTCGCAGCCAGCTGATCTCCGGCCGCATCGAGGAATCTTGCGAGGGCTTCGGGGTCGTCCTTGCGCGATGCTATCTGCCGAACGTACTCAGCGAGGGCTTGTTCGAATTTCCTCGAACCGGCGCCCCCCACGCGAATTACAGATTCGTCTGAGTTCATATCGTCTGACCGGCTGAAGGAATTCTCGTCGAGAGACTCCGCAGCGCGGAGCTGCAGGACGCGGAGAATGCAGTGGCCGATTAGCGCGTTGGTGTCGGCGAAGGGACCATCGCCGGCGGCGTCGGTTTCGATTTGTGAGTCAGGCATCATTTGCCCAGGACACCGTCAATCAAAGCGCAGCAACATTTGAGCTTTCCCGGTTAGACGAACGAACGGAGCCAAGGTCAACACGACGAGCGCGTCGAGCCGTTGATCGCCTTAGTGCGTTCGGACGAATGGCCGGCATCACAATGGGAATACGGTGTGGAGAGGTGAAACGTTCCATCTAGCTCGATTCTTTACATTTTCCTTTTCCGACTGTCCCGGCAGACCGTTATCGGACACTAGAAGACGCGGCTGAATACCCAAGTTGCCCGCTTGCGGGACCGAGTGTCGCGGAACCGCACAGTTCTCCCTCAGAAGCTTGCCTTCTTGTGACTCGGCAAACGAGGCATCGAAAGCTAGACGCCGCAGATCACAATTGGGTGCGCTGTGCCGGGCATCGTAGGTGGCGTTGCGGTAGAGAAATCCAGAACAATTCGGGGCAAGCAACGATTCGACGGCGACGTGAAATGCGGACGGATTGTCGCGACAAAACAAAACCGGGCCGTCCCGACGGCGAGGTCAGGGCGGCCCGGCAAACTGTCAGAACTTACCGGCTCAGAAATTGACTCTCAACCCGAGCTGTATCTCACGAGGCGTATTCACTTGCGCATTGAGAACGCCCCAGCCGCTCGCGTTGGTCAAGTCGAGAACCGGATCGAAGAATACGTTGTGATTGAGAACATTGACAAAGATGGACTGAAACTGGACGCCAAAGCGTTCCGAAATGCGGATGTCTTTCGTGACGCTGAAATCCATATTCCAGTACGGGAGACCGCGAACGGGCCCTTCGCCACCTGCTCGCTGATCGATTCCCAGAATCGCAGGCCGAACGCTGTTGTAGACGGCCAGCGGATCTGCGAACAGGTTTACCTCTGCACTGCGGAGCGGGTAGCCCGGGAGTCCCTGATCGGCAGTGGCGGTGCCAACTCCTCCGCTGCCCGGCACTCCTGTGTGAGCCGAAGCGCTGCCGCTGATGGGTTTGGTGAACTCGCAGTTTGCGCTTTCAAAGAAGTTCACACCATCGGCGGCACCGAACGACTGCGCGTCGCTGCCGCCGGTGAAGTCGCCGCCCGTTTGCGTGTTGCAAATGACCGGGGCGCCGCTGCCGGCTGCAAAGATTGGAGCAAAGCTCCAACCACCGAGCAAATGTCCAACGACGCCTTGCTGGCCCTTGAAAGCGGACGGCGCATAGGAAACGTAGAGGTTGTAGATGAATTTCCGGTCAAAATTCTGGGGTCCATAACCTTCCTGCAGATTGAACGGATCGTCCGCTGTGTATTGGCTGGTGGCCTGGACGAATGCTCCCGTCCCGAGCGCCTTGCTGAAGGTGAAGTTCTGCTGCGTGGTCAAGCCGTGCCAGTCGGTAGTCTTGAACGAAGCGAACGCTCCGTTGTAATTACCGTAGCCGACGCTGGCGTTGTCGCCCACGCCACTCAACTCGCCGCTGCAACCAATTTCGGCTCCCGTGGGGCAGTTAAGCGGAGTGTTTAGCATGCTGCGGGGGAAGCTGAACGCACCGTCGTCGAGGGCGCTCCAAAGGCTCCAAACCTTCTGATTTGCGAAGTTGCCGAATTGTTTGCTCACGACAGCGTCGGTGCAGTTCGCGAAGCCGCTGCAATAGGCCGGGGTGAGGGCGGCTTCGAAGAACGGCTGCGAGGCAACCGTCGGGTTGGCATTGGCGCCGCACGCGGCCGCAGACGTCGCGCAACCCATCGCAGTTTCCACTGCGGCGTAAGCCTGTGCGAACGATTGACCGTTGAGCGTCATCATGTACGGAACGGCGTTGATGTTAATGGGCAGGTATTCGTGCGTAATGCGCCGCCCGATGTAGCCGACCTCGAGCATCATTTTGGGACCGAATTGACGCTGGATGCTGAGGTCGAACGAGTCAACGACGTTGGGACGGAAGTGGACGTCAAACCCTTCGCCGGCGCCTGCCGCAACGCTGTTAATGCCCGGGAAAACGGGTTGAGGCAGAGTCGGCGTGGCAGCTTGAAGTGGTGCGGTGCTGCCATCAACGCCGATACGGAATGCGTTCGAGGCAGTTGGATTGCCCGGACCGCATGCGCCATTCATAAACGCCTGCTGGCACTGCACGGGCTGAATCAATCCTGTGCCGAGCAGCGGAACGAGAACCAGGTCGACGCCATTGAGACGGCCGTAAATCCGATTATAGCCGCCGCGGATGACGGTGCTGTTCCCGCCGAATAGCTTGCCCATGAAGTTGTCAGACTGGAATTGAGGATTCCAGGCGACCGCCACACGGGGGCTGAACGAGCCGTAGAAGGGATCGTATGGGTATTTGCGGCCCGCACCGGTGTTCCCGACCAGCGCGAATCCGATCTGGGGGTTATAGACTTCTCCCTTCAGAGCAGCAGCTTTGCGCTGATTCAGATAAGCCTCGACGTCGAGCAATTGCCCGCTGGAATCCACGACTTCAACCTGACGTCCCGCGACTTCCGTCGGCGGCATTTCCAGCGTGTAGCCCAGGCCGTAGCTCAAGGTCACTGACGGCTTCAGGTGCCAGCTATCGCCGAAGTACACATTGTAGTAGGGGATGGTGCTCTGGTCGTATGCCGGCGTGAACGGAGGATTCAGCGTGAGGTTCGCACCGGAGCGCGTGTAGGCGATCTGAGAGTCGGTGACGATGCCGGTGACAGCAGCGAATGCGCGAGCGGCCGCTGTTCCGGAAGGGTACCCCGCGGCAACTACGCTCGAGAGGTCAACCAGCCCTGCACCGAGCGAATCCCCCAGTTGATAGGTCAATGTGTAGTTGATGCCGCCGCCGTTGTCGGTGCGCTGGTGGTAGTTCCAGTTTCGCTGGTACTGCCCGCCGAACTGGAAGAGGTGATTGCCATGCAGTACTGTCACGTCGTCGCGGAAGAAGTTGTCCTGCCCGTCCCAAAAGCGCGTGCGGACCTGCTGCGTGTTCACGTTGTAGGGCGCGAGGACGACCGGAAGACCGCCGGAAGTGTGCTCGCCGAACGGTTCAAGAGCGCCCGTCGAACCGCTCAATTGCGGCGGAGCGTTCTGCGTTTCCCAGGCCCAAAAATTGCGCAGATAGCTGTAGTGGAAATCGTTCGTGACGTTGGGACTGATATTGGTTGTAAGTCCAGCCACGTAGTACCAAGGCTGTTGCGGCCGGTTGGACAGCGAAGTCGGAGTTCCGAGGGTGTCTCCGGGGAAGAATCCGCCGATGTCCACCTGGCTGTTGGTGGCGCGAAGCTCGCGATAAACGCGATAGCTCGACATGAAATGCCACTTCGAGCCGAAGTCGTGATCCAGGCGAGCCACTCCGAAGTCGGTTCTTTCCGGAAGCAGCATGTTGGCCTTGTAGCCCTGCTCGTTGACGCCATCGCAGTAACTGCCGAGCAAAATACCGCAGCTTGGATCGTTGGGCATCGGCAGGTAGGTGTTCCAGA
Source organism: Candidatus Acidiferrales bacterium (assembly GCA_035277685.1). Taxonomy (GTDB): domain Bacteria; phylum Acidobacteriota; class Terriglobia; order Acidiferrales; family UBA7541; genus Palsa-295. The sequence goes on along the minus strand of DATEKA010000041.1, from coordinate 30,780 downwards.
GCTGGGCGACGAGCGGGTTGATGCCGATGCCGCGCGGATCGTAGTTCTGGACGTTATATTGCACGGGATTTCCAAGCGCATCATCGAAGGTCAAGATACCCGCGCGCATGTTCGCGGTCGGAACCACCCTTTCATATGTCGCGGATTGAGGCCACCGAAAACCCTCATAGTTGGCGAAGAAGTATGTCCTTCCGCCCCAGATTGACTTCGGAATGATGGGCCCTCCGCCGGCGACGCCGAACCGGCTGTAGTGGTAGCTCGGAACCGATGTACCGGACAGATTGTTGTCCCAAGTGTTCCCGGAGAAATTATTGTCGCGATAATACTCGTAGGCGGTGCCATGCCAGTTATTGGTACCGCGCTTGGTGACCACTTCAACTTGGGAGCCGGCGGAGTTGTTGAAGTCCGCCGTCTGGTTGGCCGTGTTGACCTTGATTTCCTCGACGCTGTCAACCGGAGTGGGCATCACGCCCGTCGGCGGGGGCGAGCCCATGTTGCCGGTACTTCCGTTGGCGCCACCAACGACTCCGCCGGTGGTATCGTCAGCGAAGCTGGGCGTGTAAACCTGCATGCTGCCATCCATATCGTTTGTGTTGTTGCCGCCGTCAAGCATGAAGGTGCTCTGGTCCACAACGGCGCCGGCCACAGCGCCATCAGGGCTCACGCCCGGTTGCAAGACGGCGAAGGTGCTGACGTCGCGCCCGATGGATGGCAACGACTGAAGGGCCGAACCGGAGATCGTGCTGCCGATGGTCGAATTCATCGTTTGAAGCTGGGCGCCGGCCGTTTCCGTGACGGTGACGGTGGTCGAAACGGAGCCAAGCTTCATCTGGACGTTTTCGGTGAGCTGAGTGCCCACTTGCACGGTGGCGCTGGCCACTTCCAGCTCGGAGAATCCGGACTTCTTGAACTTAATCACGTACGTGCTGGGATTCACGTTCGAGAAAATGTAGTGACCAACATCGTTGGTCGCGGTAGTACGCGTGTCGCCAGTCGCCTTATCAATCAGCGTCACAGCGGCGCCTCCAACAACGGCGCCCGAGTTGTCGGTCACCGTGCCTACAATCGTGCCGGTGGCGACGGATTGTGCCAAGGCGGGTGACGCAAACGAGGCAAGGAGCAGCACAACGGCAACCGCAGCCAGTAGAGAAGCGACCGGCAAAAAGAATGGCGCCCCATGGGCGCCAGTTTTTCGATTTCTGTTTTGGCTCTGAATCCCGGCAGCCATGCTTCGACACAGATCAAATATTGAACGCGTGGACACACCAGTCAGCATGAAAAGTCCTCCCCAGAAACGCGTCTGATTTGCGGCGTAATGCCGCGAAGCGACCTCTTCAGAACACTTTGGTCCCCCGAAAAGACGCCGCTTGGGGGTGCATAGAGCATGCAGCAGGCCAAAATGGACTGAGGTTAATTCACAGTCATCAAAGGAGATAGCCCGAGGGCAATCCCAACGATATGGATTGACAGAGACGACGAGATCGCAAGTCACCACTAAAAACAAATAGCTCAAAGCCCGAACATAAGAGGCTCACTCGCGCTTTCCATCCGACTACACCAAAACGGATGCGCTCGCGGAGCCTTACATTTTTCGGGAGTTTTCCGACGAGGTCGCCTCACGGCCGCTGGAACAGCCTCGTTTTGAGCTTGCTGCGCTGCTTCTGCATGTCAGGCGCTGATAAGCGTAGCCGCTGCAGGCGCGTTGATGCTAGAATTCCGGCCAATGCCGCAATTCGTGATCGAACGCGATATCCCGGGCGCCGGAGCGCTGACAGAGTCTCAGATCCGGGAGATTTCCCTGCGGTCTCTGCAAACGCTGAAGGATATGGGGCCTCAAATACAGTGGCTTCACAGCTACGTTACCGAAGACAAGGTTTATTGTGTTTACCTCGCGCCGGACGAGAACAGCATTCGGGAGCACGCGCGTAGATCAGGCATTCCCGTCGACCGCGTTTCGGCAGTTCGCCGGCTAATCAATCCCGTCAATTTGCAATAGCGGTCTCCCCCTCATCCAGAGAGAAGCGGACGGCCTTTTGCGGGTCCATTGCGGAGCCTGCGGCCCACGCTCGATCGGCTTCGGGTCCGGTGAGCGATTCCCAGGCTGGCCGCATAGCCTGTTCGAGCCTGACCCGTTCCGCCTGTGGAAGAGGCGCGCTGATCAACTGGCGCAAGTGAGCGGCAGCGGCGGCGAGCGTCAACGCGCGAGAAGCATGCCCTCGCGCGAGAGCCAGGCAGGCGTAACCCTCCAGAGCGCGCGCAATGCCGCGCCGATGTCCCAAATCCAGGAAAATTTCCATGGCTTCGTGATAGGCGGCATTCGCCGCCGAGTAGTTTCCCTGCTCGCAATCGATGCAGCCCAGGTCGCTCAACGACCTCCCCACGCCCCAGCGGTTGCCCGTCTCGCGGAAAGTCGAAAGCGCCTGTTGATACAGTTGCCGCGCGCCCGAAAGGTCGCCCTGTTCCCGCGCCACATCACCCTGCTGGTTGATAGACCATGCGGCGCCGCTGCGGTCGCCGAGCTTGTTAAAGGTTTGGGTCGCTTCGCGGAGGGCCCTCCGCGCGCGCAGGTAATCGCCGCGAGCCTTGAGCACATTCGCCAGGTTGTGAAGACAGCGAGCAATTGCCGATTCGTTGAGGAGCCGCCGCCAGCAGACAAGACTCCGCTCGAAATTTGTTTCGGCGGCCGCGTAGTCACCGCGGTCGCGGGCGGTGATCGCGAGAGCGTTGTACGAGGCCGCGATTCCCCACTGATCGTCCAATCGCTCGTACAGACGGAGACCCTCCTCTAGAAATTGCTTGGCGGCGGAAAAATCACCCTGAGTTGTGGCCACGGCGCCGAGAAAATGCAGGACGCGGCAGCGTTCCTTCGCTTGGCTTTCACCGGCGAGGTGCAAAGCGGCCTCGAGGCGGGCGCGTCCTTCGGCGAGATGTTCGCGCATATCCCAGAAGCGGAAGAGGGCGATACAGAGGCGCAACGCCCACTCTTGTTCTCGCGTTTCAAAGAGCCAATCGAGAGCGCAGCGGAAGTTGTCGATCTCGAGATCGCATCGCGCAAGCCAGGAAGCGCGGTCCGCCGAATTCATTTCCGGATTTCCTTCTTCCGCGAGTACCAGGCAGTACGCCGCATGAGCCTGCCGTGTCGAGGAATCGTCGGCGGCGCCGGCGAGGCGTTCGAGAGCGTATTCGCGTATCGTTTCGAGCATCGAGAAGCGCGTCTCGTTCCCAGGCGGGTCGACGCGCTGAATCAGATTTTTGTCCACCAGGGACGAAAGGCCTTCGAAGAGCTCCATACCGAGATCGAAACCGGTATTACACACTGCTTCGGCTGCTTCGAGCGTGCATCCGCCAACGAATACTGAAAGGCGGCGAAGGAGTTTCTGCTCGGAGTCGTTCAGGAGATCGTGACTCCAGTCGATCGTCTTGCGCAGGGCTTGCTGGCGTTCCGGAAGGTCCAGCGCGCCCTGGGTGAGCAACTGCAGGCGGCTCCGCAGGCGCGCGAGCATTTCGGGAGGCGAGAGCACCTTCGTCCGGGCGGCGGCGAGTTCGATTGCCAGCGGAAGTCCGTCGAGGCGCGAACAGATTTCGCGGATGGCGGGAGCGTTCTCGGCAGTGATGTCAAAGCCGGGCCAGACCGCCGATGCACGCTGGACGAACAGTTCGATGGCGGAATTTTGGGTGAGCGGAGTTACGGGGAAATCCTGTTCGCCGTAAATGTGCAGACACGCGCGAGTCGTGACGAGGATTTTAAGAGACGGACATGCCTCGAGCGTTTCCGCGAGAAGTTTGGCGGCGGGGAGAACCTGCTCGAAATTGTCGAGCACGAGCAGAAATGGACCTGAGTCGCGCAACTGATCGGCGATGAGCTGCGGGACGCTGCGTTTGGAGAGGCGTTGGATGCCGAGCGATTCGGCGATCGCGCTGGAGACCAGCTCGGAATCGAGGATGGACGCCAACGCGACGAAGTGAACGCCCGCCGTGAAGCGGTGTGCGACCGCTTCGGCAACGGCGATGGCCAGACGTGTTTTTCCGGCTCCGCCCGTGCCGGTGAGGCTCAGGAGGCGAACATCCTCGCGCAGGAGCAGGTCGGCGGCGTTGGCCACTTCGCGCTCTCGTCCGATCAGGGAGGTGCGGGGGGTTGGGAGGTCGTGGCGCTTGCCGGCGGGTCCCGCTGCGGCCGGTTGATCGGCGAACGAAAGCGTAGGGGTGTCGGCGGGCGAGGGGTGCCCGGTCAGGCCGGAAGCGGCCGGCGGGAGGCCCTTCGTGACGGAAGCATTGAATATGTAGCCGCGGCGGGGAACGGTTTTCAGCAGCTTCGGACCGCTGTCGCCGAGCGCCCGACGAAGCTCCACGGTGCATTGCACTAGCGAATCGTCGGTCACGAAAGCGTCGGGCCACACGGCATGGATCAACTCCTGCTTTCCTATCAACTGGCCCGGATGCTCGACCAGATATTTCAGCGTCTCGTAAACCTTCGGGCGAAGCTTGATTTCCTGTCCGTTTCTGAGTACACAACCGCGCGCTACGTCCAGCGTGAACTCGCCGAATTGGTAGATTTGGACGCTCAATCCCACGGCTTGCCCACCTGCCTGACAGGCTAACAGTCTCAATGGCAGATCTTTGGCTTTTCTTTGGTGTTCTTTCGTTACTTGCCGTCCCTTGCCTGTTAGTCTGCGACCCAATCAGCGACGGTCAGCCGAACCGCAAAATACCCGTTTTGGCCTGGCTGCCGCGCGGCACGGCAGGGGAGCAGATTGGAACAAGAGGACGCTGTGCGGAGCGGATTTTAGCAAAGCGCTGCTTGTCCACGGAAGCCGCAACGCAAGACTTGTGCGAAAGGAGAAGTGAAAATGAGCGCGACAGGTCCAGCCATTGACATGAACAAACTGAATGCGTTTATAGGTCAATTCGTAACCGACTTGGGGGCTTCGGTGCATGCTGGGATGGTGGTTATCGGCGAAAAGCTTGGACTCTACAAGGCTCTCGCCGACCATCCCATGGGACCTACGGAACTCGCCATCAAAACACAGACGGACGAACGCTATCTGCGCGAGTGGCTTGCTTCGCAAGCAGCCGGCGGGTACGTCACCTATGACGAGAAAACCGGGAAATTCAGCCTCACGCAGGAACAAGCTTTCACGCTGGCCAACGAGGACAGCCCCGCCTACCTTCCCGGCGCATTCGAGCTGGCCCTCGGCTCACTAGCCGCGGTTCCGCGGATCACGGAATCGTTTCGCAGCGGAAAAGGCATGGGCTGGCACGAGCACGACGCCGGCGTGTTCCACGGATGCGAGAAGTTCTTCCGTCCCGGGTATGCGGCGAACCTCGTCAGCGCATGGATTCCGGCCCTGCACGACGTGAAGGCGAAACTCGAGTCGGGCGCCCGGGTGGCGGACGTCGGATGCGGCAAGGGAGCCTCTACACTGCTTATGGCGAAGGCGTTCCCAAACTCGAGATTCTTCGGCTTCGATTACCACGACAAGTCCATCGAGGCGGCGCGCGAATACGCCAAACGCGACGGGGTGGCGGACCGCGTTACGTTCGAGGTGGCGAAGGCTAAGGAATTCCCCGGCAAAGACTATGACTTCATAACGGTCTTCGATTGCCTGCACGACATGGGCGACCCGGCCGGCGCGTCGAAGCACGTTCGCCAGTCTCTCGCAAAGGATGGCACCTGGATGATCGTTGAGCCCTTCGCAAACGATCAGTTGAAGGACAATCTGAATCCGGTCGGGCGGGTTTACTATTCGTTCTCGACGTTGCTGTGCACGCCTTGCTCGCGGTCGCAGGAAGTCGGTCTGTGCCTCGGAGCGCAGGCGGGCGAAGCGCGAATTCGAGAGGTTGTCACCTCCGCTGGGTTCAGCCGCTTCCGTCGTGCAACGGAGACGCCGTTCAACATCGTTTACGAAGCCCGGCCGTAGCGCGGGCTTGACTGTCAATCCGCACAAGAGGAGGAAAGATGCCGGCCCCAAACATCGATCAATTGAAGAGCTCGTTCCGCGGGGAATTGATACGGCCCGGAGACGCCGCCTACGACTCAGCGCGCAAAATCTACAACGGCATGATCGAGAAACGCCCGAGCCTGATCGCGCGCTGCGTGGATGTCGCGGACGTCATCGCAGCGGTGAAGTTTGGGGCCGGCAGCGGAATGTTGACGGCTATTCGCGGCGGCGGACACAACGGCGCCGGCTTGTGCACCTGTGACGACGGTCTGGTGATCGACCTCTCACGCATGAAAGGCATTCGGGTGAATCCGGCCGAGAAAACCGTCCGCGTGGAGGGCGGCTGCGTTTGGGGCGACGTGGACCACGCGACGCACGCCTTCGGCATGGCGACTCCCTCGGGATTCATTTCGAGCACCGGAGTGGGAGGACTTACTTTGGGCGGCGGAATCGGGTACCTGAGCCGCCGGTATGGGCTGACGATCGACAATTTGCTTTCCGTCGACATGGTGCTCGCCGACGGGAGCTTCGTCACTGCGAACGAGAAACAGAATTCGGATCTGTTCTGGGCCGTGCGCGGCGGCGGCGGGAACTTCGGCGTGGTTACATCCTTCGAATTCCGGCTGCATCCCGTAAGCATGGTGCAGTTCGGACCCACGTTCTGGCCCATCGAGGAATCGGCCATGGTCCTCCGCGCCTATCGCGACTTCATCAAGAAAGCGCCCGAGCACGTGGACGGATTCTTCGCTTTTCTTATCGTGCCGCCTGCTCCGATGTTCCCCGAGCACCTGCACCTGAAAACAGTCTGCGGGATCGTCTGGTGCTGTACGGGAACGCTCGAGCAGGCAGAACAAGCGACCAAGGCAATCCGTTCGGTCGGCCATCCTCTGCTCGACCATATCGTGACGGCGCCGTTCCCCTTTGTGCAAAGCCTTTTTGACGGTCTGTACGTTTCCGGTCTCCAATGGTACTGGCGCGCCGACTATTTCACGGACCTTACGGACGAAGCCATCGCCAAACATGTGGAACACGGGTCAAAGGTGCCCACTGTGCATTCGACGATGCACCTTTACCCGGTAAATGGCGCGGCGCAGCGCGTCAGTAAGGACGATACGGCGTACAGTTTCCGCGAGGCGCTCTTCGCGGAGGTCATCGTCGGCGTGGATCCCGATCCGGCGAACAACCCAAAGGTGATCGACTGGTGTAAGAGGTACTGGGAGGCATTGCATCCTTCCTCCGCAGGCGGCGCGTACGTGAACATGATGATGGACGAAGGTCAGGAGCGCGTGAAGGCCACGTATCGCGACAATTACCCGCGACTCGCCGCGATCAAGAAGAAATACGACCCGAAGAATTTCTTCCGGGTCAATCAGAACATCCGGCCAAGCGAGTAGCCGCTCGCGCGGCAGAGCCTCACGCAACGGGCTGTCGGGCGTTTTTCGCTCGTGAGATGATCCAGTCTCGACGCAGCGCCCGTTTGCGAAGTCAAAAAGAAAGCGTCCGGATTCTCGCCCGGACGCTGTTCATCTTCCTGCCAGTTGTTTCAGTGTCGGCCGAAGGCGGCACGCTCACGCCCCGTGAGTTGTGCCTCTCCCTTTAGCGGTAGCTGGCGGCCTGAAGCTCGAACATCTGCGCATAGCGGCCGCTGGAGGCGACGAGCTCGTTGTGGTGTCCCTGTTCGGCTATGTGACCGTTTTCCAGAACCAGGATGCGGTCAGCCATGCGCACGGTCGAGAGACGATGCGAAATCAGCAGCGCCATCTTTCCTCTGGTCAGTTCGGCGAAACGCTCGAAAACTTCGTGCTCCGAGCGCGCGTCGAGGGCGGCCGTGGGCTCGTCAAGAATCAGCAACTGCGCGTCGCGCAGATAGGCGCGGGCGAGGGCCAGCTTCTGCCATTCGCCGCCGGAGAGGTCCACGCCGCCGTCGAACTTGCAGCCAAGGACCTGCTCGAACCCTTTGGGCAGCTTGCGGATGAATTTTTCGGCGTTGCTCTTATTGGCCGCTGAGCGGATGCGGAACGGATTCTCGACGTCCTCAATCTGGCCAACCGCGATGTTCTCCGAGACGGTCATTTCGTAGCGCGTGAAGTCCTGGAAGATGACGGCAATGTTCTTCCAGAGGCTCTCCATGTCGTACTCGCGGAGGTCAATGCCGTCGAGAAGAATCTGGCCCTCGGTGGGGTCGTAGAGACGGGTGAGCAGTTTGACGATGGTCGTCTTGCCCTGCCCGTTTTCGCCGACCAGCGCGATGCGTGAATTCGGCTCGAGGCGGAAGCTAACGTTGTCGAGCACGCGGCGCGACGAGTTCGGATACGCGAACGAAACATTGCGGAACTCGAAACCCTGATGGATCGCGTGCGGCGCGGGCAACGCGTTCGCCTTCGAGAAAACCGCGGGCTTGACGGCAAAGAACTGGAGCAGATCGGTGAGGAACAGCGCCTGGTTGGCAATGCTCGAAAAGCCGGTGAAGACCGACTGGATGCTGGTGCTTGCGCCGGCGATAGCGCCCGTCAGGGCAGTCAAATCGCCCAGCGTAAATTTGCCGGTAACCGTGAGATAGATAACCCACGCGTAGCTCGCGTAATAACCGATCGTGCCGAACAGCGTCAGGCCGGAGCCGACCATTAGCTTCTGGCGAGCGAGACCGACAGTCTCGGAATGCAGTTCGTGAGAGGTTCTCTTGTAACGATTCACTAGGAATGAACCTAAACCAAATAGTTTCAACTCCTTGGCGCTTTCCCGGCTGCCAGCCAGAACCCGGACGTAATCAAGCTGCCTCTTGCGAGGAGTCTGGCGGAAGCTCAGCCAATAGCTGAGGAAGGCGAAGTGGGTCTCGCCTAGAAACGCCGGCACGATGCAAACAAAGAGGGCGAGAAGCAGGGACTTCGAGTACCAGAAGATCATGGTTCCGAAGCCGATAGCCGCGATCATCTGTTGGATCAGACGGCCGGTCTCCTGAATCATCCCGACGCGGTCCATGCTCTGGACCCTGGCTCGCTCCATCTTGTCGTGGAAGGAGGCGTCTTCGTAGCTGGTCAGGTCCAGGCTCGCGGCGTGCTGCATCACGCGGAGGCTGGTGTGGTGCATGAAGCTGTCCGCGATCACGGCGTCGCAGAAGTCGCTCAGGCGCATCAGGATCGTCAGCAGGCAGGCCAGACCGAACTCCAGCCCTACCAACCACCAGAAGTGGTTCGGAAGGGGAGCGTGGTGCGCGGTGTGGGCATCAACACCGTCAATGATCCATTTCGTAACGTAAACCATGGCCACGGGCGCCAGGGCCGAAAACACGCGGACAAGCATGCTCGACGCGACGGCCAAAGGTGCCGCGTCCCAGACAATCTTCATTACGGGGGGTATGTTGGCCAGGGCCTTAACGCGTTCGCGCCAACGTTTGGGTGAGGCTAAGGATCCTTCCGGGCTTTCCGGTTCCTGCGTTTCGGTTTCGATTGCGGTCTTCATGGTCTCCAGCACTCTTTCCTTTTTTCAACGCGGTAGGGACAGCACGTAGCTTGCCAACCGTTTTCACGTTCAACTGATTGGTTCCACAGTGGTTACTGGGACCTTGCCAGGGCGGTCTCCTAGTGATTTTTGCGAGCGTGGAGCAAGTTCTATACGTCGCCAATCTCGATGTTTAAGACCCGGACCTGCCTACCGTCGAATTGCAGGCCAACGAACGGTCTGGCTTTATGGACAGACAAGGGGAGAGCAGGGATTCTTTGGAGAAATCCAGAGGATTTTGAAAGGGGCGGGAGCGACTCGGCGGGAAAGGCCAAGCAGACACCTGGGTGAACTGGCCACAGGAAAGGCGCATCGATACCCAATAAGGACTCGCGTTGAAAGTGCTCCGGCGGGTTCCTTTTTTGCCAACTTGGGTCCGGGTAAGTGCAAATACAAGCTTCGCTTAGGCCTAGTAAGGCTAGTTCACGTCGGACGCATTCTTGAGTTCTTCGCGATAGACGCGCTTACCGGTCTCGACGGCCTCTTCGAGTTTGGTCCGAACACTCTGGACAGTGCCGGACACCTGTTCGCGGACATCCGTCACTGTGCCCGTAACTTGCGCGCGCACGTCCTGGACGGTCTCGGTGAGGCAATCGGCCGCATCGCCCGCTATGAAGCGTAAATCCCGGGCCTTTTCGCCGATCAGCCGCCGCGTCTGTCGCCCCGATCGGGGAGCGAAGAGAATGCCTCCGGCGAGTCCCAGCCCCAAGCCCCAGAAAAACGCTCCAAAACGTTGGCTTCCATCTGATGCCGGCATCGGAATTCCTCCCGTCTCGTAATCTGTAATTTCCCGTTCTACCAAAATGATTGCTCGCGCTCACAAATCCGTGGGGCACAAGCCAGATCACCCTCGCTTGGATGCCAGTATTCGAATCTAGCACTGGATTAGCTCGGTTGGAATCCCCGGAAACGTGTAGGCGCGGTCCGCGGCGTCATCATTGCGGAAAAGCGGCGGCAGAGCCGGGCGCCGCTGATGGGGGCGCGAGTCGCGAAGGACTTGCTTGTGGGTCCGAGGATTGAGCTGCCAATCTGAAAACCGCACACGTTCCGGAGCGCCGGGGTTGCACGCCGAAAACGCTTGCGATGTAGTTGATGGCCGCGTCGCTATGCGGCGAGTCGTAGACGACGATTGCGCTGAGGTTCAATTCGCGTATAGTGGCGGGCGCTGTCGCCCGATCCGTGGCCGCATCAATGGGCGCGCGGACGATGCCTTGAAGAGAAAACAGCGAGCGGAGGATGCGAACTCTCCAGAAGCGGTTCCATATGTACGACGGCGTATAGGAGAGATACCCCTCGACGAGGGCGAAGTGACCGCCCGTTGATGCTTGCATCCACATGCTCTTCAGGCAGTATGGCGCAGTCACCAGCGGGAAGGTGAGTACGGTTCCGCGACGCATCTCTGGTTCAAGCGTGCAGCTTTGCGTTGCACTCGGCGCGGCGGTGGAAACACCGGAATATGGCGCTCCGGGATCGGCGATTGACGACCGCGGGAAAGGAATGGTCAGGTAGTCGCCGATCACAAGGACCACGATGAGCGACACAATAAGACGGCGATGGCTGCGGTTTGCGGTTCGCTCGAGAAGGAATTTCACGCCGAGGGAACAAAGTATCGCGAGGCACAACGCAACCGCTGCATGGAAACGCGCGGGCGCGGACATGAACTTCGCAAATGGCAGAAAATAGAAGAGAGCGGCCGGCCCGGGAACGTGCAGCGAGTGGCCCAAAAGATCCGGCCACGGACCCAGCGAGAGAAGGTAAAAGGCGAGGCCTAGCAAGAAAGCCCGTATGGCCCAGGGTGCGCGCTGTGCGCGGCCTTTCCAGAACCCAATCGCCGCAAGCGCAAGAACGATGACGCCCACGTACACTGTTCCCTCAAAGCCGGCAGCGAAAATGCGCGCATCGAGATGAGAACTGAGGCGCCCGAGAAAGACGTGGTTCCAGCCCGGAATGAAGAAGCCGAGGATGTCCGCGGAGAAAACATCCAGGTGGGACGGGCCGCGCGAAACGGGAACGTCAGCGCTATTGCCGAGCATCATCCAGAGGATGGGAGAAAATCCCACGAGAAACACGGCGGCGCCGGAAGCCAGCGGTTTCCACACGCGGCGCAGCCAGAGGGCGCGCTGCGAGGCCGAACGGAGCGCCAATTCGACAAGGAGCCAGAAAAGGGCGAAGAGCGCGCAAATGACGGCGTAGTTATAATGAGCCAAACCAGCCAGAAGTAGAGCCAGGCCGGCCGGAATTCCCGCTCTCCAGGAAGGCTTAGCGGCGCGGAATACGCGGTCGAGCAGCAGAACGAATAGAGGGACGGGGAACGCGGTCACGAGGCTCAAATGACCGAGCGCATGAGCCATCAGGAAGGGACTGAATCCGAAGACAATGCCGCCGATGAAGGCGGCAGGCTCATTGCGCGTAATGCGAAGACACAGCAAGCGGGCGAAGAACGCCGAAAGGGCTAATTGCAAAATGAGCGAGAGATTGTAGGCGACGGCCGGTCCGGCTAGCAGGCTTAGCGGCAGAGCGATGAAACCCGCGAGCGGGTCGGTGGTGCTCCAGGCGAGGGTGACGCGGCTTGGGTAAAAAAGCAGCCGCGTGTCGAAGGGATTTTGGCCATGCGACACGGACCTGGCGAAGTGCCACAGAAACCAGGCGTGCTGAAAATTGTCTCCGGGATATCCGAGCAAACTGGAAGAGGGGGCAAGCGAGCCGGGAAGCGTGAATACGAATCCGAGCACGAGGCACAGGAGGAAAGCGATCAAGTGGCTTCGTGCGGCGCTGCCGGCAGTCGCCAGCTCGGCGTCGCGCGTTCCCGGATTCTCTTCCTGTGACGGAGCCCCTTGCGAGACGAGCGCCATGCGAACAGAGTACATCGGATGACGAAATGTCAGAATGGCGCGGTTTGGCGAGCGTCAGGCGCGGCGAGAACCAAAGATTCCTCGGAGCGTGCGGGACGAGTTGGCGAGAAACCCGGCCAGAAATGCAACGTGCGGCATCGGGGTGAAAGGCCGCGGAACGGATTCCGAAATCACTTTCGAGCCAGCGCGTTCTGAGGTCGTAGTCGCCTCCCCTGAGCTAGATTGAGCGCGTCCCGGGAGTGAAAGTCAATTCCGGATTTCGTGTTGCCTGAATGCTGGGCGTGGCTGATCTCCTCCGCGTTTTCCGCAGGGGGGCTGCGGTTGGCGCTGGCGTTGTGGCGCGTGCTACTGTTCGCCGCAAGCAGGTCTCGCCCATACAAAGTTAGCGAGCGCGCGCCAATCGCACAGTCGAGACTTTGAGGGCCTAAATCATCTAAAATTGATCAGTCGGGTATTCAGTCTGACCGCAAGACGAACTTGAAAACGAGTCTGGGATGAGCGCATCGCCTGGCACAAGCGCCTTAAGACAAGAGCGAGTGGACCGTGCTTTTTTTCGAGGCGCGCGGCTGAATATCCAAAACCCCGCATACAAACAGGCCGCCGCCCGGCTGATTGAGGCGCTGCTCGAAGATGACCTCGCCGGCGGCGACGTCACGGTCTCGGCCCTCGAAATCAAGCCGGCCGACGTTGCGGTGGCGGTGGTCGCCGGTGAAGCGGGCGTGATTGCGGGCGTCGAAGAATTCGCAATGCTGTACCGGGGTTACCGGGTGAGTGTTTCGCCGGCCAAACGCGATGGCGAAATGATACAACCCGGCGAAACGGTTCTGCGCGCGGAAGGCGACCGGGCCAAATTGCTGGCGCTCGAGAGAACGGGGCTGAACCTCCTGCAACGAATGAGCGGGCTCGCCAGCGCCGCGCGGCGATTGCAGGAACGCGTCTGGCAAACCGGGTCTTCAACGCGCGTTGTTGGCACGCGCAAAACGCCCTGGGGAGTTCTGGACAAACGAGCGCTCCATCTGGGCGGAGTGGGGACGCACCGGCTCGGGCTCGGAGATGCAATTCTGATCAAGAACAACCATCTCGCGCTCATAGCGTCCCGCGAAGAAGATGCGGCGCCGGCGGCGATCGAGAAGGCCTGGCAACGGCGTGCAAACGCGGCATTTATCGAAGTCGAAGTGCGGAGTGCAGCGGCGGCTCGCGCAGCCGCCGAAACGTTCCGGAAACTGCAGGCCGCGGCGCCCGGCTATCCCTGCGTACTCATGCTCGACAACATGACGCCCGCGCAGGTTGACAACATCATGTCCGTGCTGCGGCGTGAAGGGCTGTGGAGCAGCGTGCTCGTGGAAGCCAGCGGGGGCATTTCTGAATCCAATATAGACGAGTATGCGGCGTGCGGCACGGACGCGATTTCCGTCGGCGCATTAACTCACTCCGTGCAGGCCCTCGATATCAGCCAGAAGATTTTATAGGCGTTCGAAAAGAGAGAACTTTCCATGTCCACCTTAACAGCGCCGGCCGAACCAAAATTCGAGGATCGCTACACGGTTCCCGAGATCGAAACGGTGCCGGACTCTCCGGAAGAGATCCGCCGGAAGCAACACCGCGTCCGCGATCTTTGCAAGGAACGCAACGCCGTCCTGCTGGCGCACCATTATCAACGAGCGGAAGTGCAGGAAGCGGCGGACGCAGTGGCCGATTCGCTGAAGCTTTCGCAGGCAGCCGCCAAGACGGATGCCGCCGTCATCGTTTTCTGCGGCGTGCACTTCATGGCGGAGACGGCGTCGATTTTGTGCCCGGACAAAACCGTGCTCCTGCCGGATTTGCGCGCCGGTTGTTCCCTTTCGGCGTCAGTCACAGCGGAGGAATTGCGGCAATGGAAGGCGAAGCTCCCCGGCGCCGTTGTGGTTTCTTACATCAACACCTCGGCGGAAGTGAAGGCGGAAAGCGATTATTGCTGCACTTCGGCGAATGCGGCAAAGGTAGTCGCAGCGATTCCGGCCGGCCGGACAATCCTGTTCGTCCCCGACAAGTTCCTGGCAGCCGTCGTAGCGCGGCAGACGCGGCGCAGCAATATCGTCGGATATCCCGGTTATTGTCACGTCCACAAGACGATTCAGCCCGAGCAGGTGGTGGAACTGATGGATAAGCATCCGGATATCGAGCTGCTGCTGCACCCCGAGTGCGGATGCGTCAGTTCGTGCATGGCCAAGTCCATGGACGGGACGCTCCCGGCAGAACGCACCTTCTTCCTTTCTACCGAAGGAATGCTGCGGCACATCGCTGAGTCCCCGGCCGCAGAGTTTGCCGTGGGGACGGAAACCGGGATTCTGCACCAGCTCAAGAAGAAGCACCCGGAGCGGACTTTCTATCCCGTGAACCCGAATGCGGTGTGCGCATTTATGAAGACCATCACCCTCGACCGCGTGATTCAGTCGCTTGAAACCCTCACGCCGGAGGTTCGGGTTCCGCGGGAGATCGCCTCCAGAGCCAGACTTGCCATTGACCGTATGCTCGCTCTCGCCTAGCCGCGGATCGCCCCTCCCGCCCCTCGGCACCCTGTCGTTCTGAGCCCGCCTTCCGACGAACCGCCGTTCACTGTGCACAGACCCAAGCGAGTGCGGGAACCGGGACGGGCGAGTAGAGGAAGAAGAGAGATTCTTCGCCCGTAAGCCCGTGCCTCTTTCTTTGGCTTCATGAGGCGCTCGCCGGATGCAGGAATTTCTTCAGGACGCTTTGGCGTCCTGGGACGCCCGCAGCGTTTCGAGAGCGGCAATTTCGCGAAGGATCGTGCCCACCACGTACTCGTCGCCGAACTTCGAGTTGATCATCAGGTTATAGAGCGGGCGGTGCGGCCACTCCTTGTGGAAGTAGTGACGGATGAAGGAGGCACGCTCGTGGTCAACTTCTTCGATGAGCTGCCGCGCCTCTTTTTCGGACTGGCCGATATTCTTCAAGCGCCGGAGTTTTTCGTCGTCCGAAGCATAGATGAAAACGTGGAAGGTGTCGGGGCGATTACGCAGGATGTAGGGCGAGCCGCGGCCCACAATTACGCAATTGCCTTTCGAAGCGGCTTCTTCGATGACCTTGTGCAGCATGGCGACCATCGTGTCGGCATTGAAATGGCGCGTGTCGTTGACGGGTAAAGTGCGTTCATAGCTGCCGCGGGCATAAACGCTGAACAGGCGGGAAAGAAGCGGATCAACGCGTTCGTCGCAGCGATGCACCGCTTCGCGGGTGACCTTGGCGACGCGAGCGATCTCGGCGGTAAGGTCGCGGTCCCAAAGCTTCCAGCCGAGATGGTTGGCCAGGCGTTCGGCAATGGCGGCGCCGCCGCTGCCGTACTCGCGTTCAACGGTAATGGTGCGGATCTTCATGGTTGCAGCCCGCAAAAACAGAATCGCCGCCGGTAAAGCCCGCCAGCAGATCCCTCGCCGCCAGTCCCCGCGAAAGACGCGCGATTGAGTACCCGTCGACTGCGCTCACGGCACCCCGGATGAGGGGCTCCGGCTCCCCGGTCAGTGTACTGCGATTGGACCGCCGGGCTTTACCTTTTTCATGAAGAAGACGAACGGGATCATGACCACGACGGCGGCGCCGACCAGCCAGAAATCGTCGATGTAAGCGAGCATGGCGGCCTGGCGGGCAATCATGCCCGCGACGAGACCATAAGCCTGGCGCGTGGCTTCGAAAGCGCTCGAGCCGTGAGCCATAAGCAGGTGCTCGGCAGAATGGAGCATCGCCTGCAGCTTGCCGCTTCCGGCATTAACGTTCTGAGTCAACGTGGCCTGATGAAACTGCGCCCGCCGCGTGAGCATCGTCGTGACGAACGATATTCCGACGCTGCCGCCAATGTTGCGCGCCAGATTGATGAGGCCAGACGCCTGGTTGTTCTTCTCCTTCGGCAGAAAGGCGTAGGCGGCCGTGTTGATGGGGACGAACAAGAAAGCGAGCCCGATGGCCTGGATCGCGCGGGCGCCCGCAGCATGGCCGAAATCAATCGAGAGATTGAAACCGGTCATGTAGAACAACGCGATGGAAAGCATGCCGAAGCCGAAGAGCAGGAGCTTGCGCGCGTCGTATTTGCCCAGCAGAAAACCCACCAGCGGCATTACAGCTATGATGGCGAACCCGCCGGGCATCAGGACCAGGCCTGCCTTCTCCGCCGTGTAGCCCATCAACGTTTGCAGGAAGAGAGGAATGAGCACGGTGCTCGACAACAGCGCGAACCCGACCATGAACATCAGCAGCACGCCGATGCCGAACGAGCGATCTTTGAAGAGGTGCAAGTCAATAATGGGGTCCTTGTGTACCCACTCCCAAATCACCACGCTGATCAAGGCAACGACAGCGACAATCGTGAGGAAGAGAATGAAGTGCGACCCGAACCAGTCGTCGCGCTCGCCTTTGTCGAGGACCATCTGCAAGCTGCCGAGCCCGAGCGCGAGGAGGCCAAGGCCGATGTAATCAATGCGGAACGTCTTCTGTTTCTTGCGGTGCATGTACGGCGGGTCGTTGATCAACCGGCCGGTCAGGATCAGCGAAAGGATTCCAACGGGGATGTTGACGAAGAAAATCCAGCGCCAACTGAAGTTGTCGGTGATCCAACCCCCGAGTGTGGGACCTATCGCCGGCGCCAGGACGACGGCCATCCCGTAAACGGCGAAGGCCATTCCGAGCTGGCGAGGAGGAAATGTGTCGGCGAGGATCGCTTGCTCGCTAGGCTGGAGTCCGCCGCCGCCCGCGCCCTGAAGCACGCGAAAGAAAATCAGCATGCCGAGACTGGGCGCAAGACCGCACATGAAGGAGCTGACGGTGAAGAGCGCGACGCACGTCATGTAGAAGCGCTTGCGTCCGATCAGCTCCGAGAACCAACCGCTCATGGGGAGGACGATGGCGTTGGAGACGAGGTAGGAAGTGAGGATCCAGGTTGCTTCGTCGTTGCTGGCGGAGAGACTCCCGGCGATATGCGGAAGAGCGACGTTTGCGACGCTGGTGTCGAGCACTTCCATGAACGTGGCCAGCGTGACGGTAAGGGCGATGACCCAGGGATTGACGGCGCGCGCACCCGGAGCGCCGGCGGCGTTCAGCCGTCGCGAATTGGAGCCGTTGGAGCCCATGTCATTTCACGAAGACCTTGGGCTCACACGACATGCCCAGCCGCAGGTAATGGTCCTTGTTTTCGCCGGGATCGAGCAGGATTTTGACGGGAATGCGCTGGACGACTTTCACGTAGTTGCCGGTGGCGTTTTCGGGCGGGAGCAGACTGGTGCGCGCGCCCGTCGAGCCGGCGATGCTCTGGACGCGGCCTTTGTAAGTGCGATCGTTGGCGTCAACATGAATTTCGGCGCTCTGTCCGGGCTTCATGTAGTGAAGCTGGGTTTCTTTGAAGTTGGCGGTAATCCAGACATCGTCGAGAGGAACGATGGTGAAGAGCTGCTGTCCGGGCTGAACGTTCATGCCGACTTCGGCGTTTTTCATGACGATGCCGTCGACAGGCGCATAAATTCTCGTATAGCCGAGGTTGAGTTCGGCTTGTTCGACGGCAGCCTGTTTCTGCTGCACAGCGGCTTCGGCAGAGCGCGCTTTGGCGCGAGTTGAGGCAACTTGCTGAGGCCCGGTCTGCGACAACCGCAAGTTGGCCTGGGCTTGCGCGAGCCGGGCTTTCGCCTGGCCGACTTGCTGCTCGGCCGCTTGGGCGGAGGCTTGCGCGGCGTTGACGGAGCTCGAACCGGCGTTGGCCGCGGCGACGGCCTGGTCGTATGTTTGCTCCGAGACTTCCTTCTTTTCGACGAGTTGCTTGTAGCGAACCAGATCGGCCTGGGCCTTGACGTTGTTGGCTTCGGTTTGCGTGAGTTGTGCTTCGGCGGCAGCGTACTGCGATTGAGCGGCCGCAATTCCGGCCTGAGCGCTCTGAACCTCGGCTTGCGCAGCGGAGACCTGGCTGCTCGTGCTGACGTGAGTGATGGGGACGGTGATGTTCGAGGCCTGGGCGTTGGCAGTAGCGGTGGACAAATCGGCTTGGGCCTTGTCCACAGCTACCTGATAAACCTTCGGATCGATTTCCGCGAGCACGGTACCGGCGGTGACGTACTGGTTGTCGTCAACGTTCACTTTCGAGATGTAGCCGGAGATGCGTGCGCTAAGCGGCATCAGATGACCGTCTACCTCGGCATCGTCGGTCGATTCGTAGCTCGAGAAATAGCGCCAGGCAAAAATGGCCGCCACGACGACGCCGATCGCCAGGACGATCAGGAACAGGCGCGCCCGCGGACCGGTGGGAAGAAGCCTTCTTCTCGGAGGAGGAGGCGGAGCGGCGGCGTGAACTTCGGAATCCGGAGCAGTATCGGTCGCGTGCGTTTCGTTCGGAACGGCGGCAGGGCTTTCGGTGTCAGTTCTGGCAGCCATGGGTTCAGTGTCCTTTGAAGTATTCTTTGACGCCTTCTTCGGCGGCGCCCATCGCGCGCGCTAAGGCGATCTTGGCGTAGTTGAAGTTGTAAAGGCTGGAGATGTATTGCTGATTCGCGGCGGCCACCTGCTCTTCGGCCTGGACGACTTCGACGCTGTCGGTGACCCCGGCGGAGAAACGATCGCGGGATTGGGAGAGAGTCTGCTGGGCAAGATCAATGTTGCTCTTCGCCACATTCACCTGGTCCGACGATGACTGCAGGTTGAACAGGGCAGTGCGGACGTCCTGGTCGATTTGCGCCCGCAAATTATCGAGGCGCTCACGGCTCTGGTCGAGCTGAGCCTGAGCTTGAAGAATGTCGCCGTGGGTGGCGCCGCCGGTAAAGATGGGGACATTCAGAGTGGCGCGAACATCCATCACGCCGTGAGACTGGCTGGGATGCTGGCCTGCGACCCCGTAGTCCGCGTTGAAGCTGAGCGACGGGTAGCGCTCGGCTTTAGCGGCGCCGACCGAATATTCGGCAGCATGAACGCCGGCGAGAGCCGCCTGATAATCGGAGCGCGAGGCGTAGGCGCGTTTCAAAGCTTCATCGAGTGTGACCCCTTCGAACGGCTGATACGGCGATTTGTCGGTCAAGTCGAACTGCTGCCCGGAGGCAAGGCCGATCACCCGCGCGAGCGTGAGTTTTTGAATGGCGAAATCGTTCTTCGCCTGGATCAGTTGCTGCTGCCGTGTTTGCAGTTCGACATGACTGCGCAGAGCGTCAATGGCGGGCGAAGTGCCGGCTTGAACCTGGTCCTCCGCCTGATTGTAGAGAGCCTGAGCTGTGTTTACCTGGGCCTGCGCGGTTTGAATGCTGGCCTCATCGGCGATGGCGAGCAGGTAGTTGTAGCCGACGGCGAGAACGACGAGATCTCGCGCATCTTTATAGGTGTGCTCGCTTGATTGCAATCGTTGGGTTGCTGCGCGTTCCCCTTCGACCGCTTTCCAATCGAAAAGATTCTGCGTCAAGCTCGCGCGCGCATCGAAATAGGAAAACGGGCCGACGATGGTCGGAACGCTGACACCGGGAAGCGACGGAAAGCTGAAGCCGAACTCCTTGAGGTTGACCTGGGAAACGTCGATGTAGGGCGAAGCGGAAACGTGAGGCAGAAGCGCGCTGAGCTGCTGCCAGCGCTGACCGCGAGCCGATTGAACGTCCGCGCTGGCCAGGAGTTGCCCCAGGTTTTGCTTGAGACCGCGATCAATGGCGCCCTGCAGAGAAAGCTTCAGCACTCCGGGAACAGGGCTTGAAGGAACACTGCCGGAATAGGGATTCTGCGACTGCGCGGCTGCAGGTTGGGGCGATGTCAATTGTGTGGCCGGTTGGGACGCGGAGGTTGAAGCCCCGCCGGATGCCGCGCCAGCGCCCATCGACTGAGCCCAAGCCGGCGCGGCCAGAAACGGAATTGCTGCCGTGATCATGAATAAAAAAGAGCGACGACCTTTCACGCAACCGCCTCCTTGTTTCGTTGTATGGATGACGCGCGGCCCCTTTAGGACTCACTTCTGTGTCGATTGCGGCGGACAGATTTCGATTTCGACTGAGACTCGGCCGCCGCGCGCGCGGATTCCGTCCGCAAGCTCGGAGACCACAGGTCCCACACCCGCTCGGCGGTTCGAGGCAAAGACGCCTCGGGGTTGATGGCCCAGGCGATCGTGACGCCCATGAAGATCAAGCGCATCAGGCCGCCGAGTTCTGTGGGCGCAAAATCGCGCCGAATTTCGCCGCGTTCCTGCCCGATGGCGAAGATTTGGCCCAGCAATTCGCGGCCCCGGTGAATGCGCTTCTGGAGCTCGGCGCGCACCGGCGCGCAAGAGAGATTCGCGGCGAACACGGAACGAATCAAATCCGGACTCTCGGACGATTGACCCGCCAGACTGGTGGCCAGATCCCTTAAGACCGCTAACACAGGTTCTTTCCGGCTGCGCGCCCGCTCGAGCGACCGCTCGATTTCCTGAATGCGTTCTTCGCCGTAGCAGCCGATGACGTGCTCTTTGGTGGGAAAATAGTTGAAGAAGGTTCCCTTGCCAACGTCGGCCGCCTCGGTGATCTGTTCGACCGTGGTTTCCAGGAAACCGCGCTCGGCGAACAACTTTAAAGCGGCGCGATAGATGCGCTCGCGCATTTCGGCGCGATGACGCTCGCGGCGGCCGGGTCTTCGATTGGGAAGAAGATGCGGAGCGGTTCGCCTGTTGCCTGTCTTGCCGTTCATCGTGACCTGTCCTCAAGTGCGACTATCAGTCATATTCGGTCATAAGTCAAGTACAAAATCGCGGGATTGAAAAACGGCCCTGCGGCGCCGAGGAACGTCCGGCTGCCGCCGTGATCGCAGCTCTGCTTACTTCCTAGGAAGACTTCTTGGGGCTGTGCTGGTTCAGAGTGGAAATGAGGGTTCGCGCTGAGGCTGGAACCGGAACGGCTCCGTGCAGCGCGATGTCTTTGGCTTCGAGTTTTCGGCCATAGACGCGTTCGTTGGCATCGTTATCCGGCCGGAGCGACGACCCGTTCAAGGAAATTCCGGCAAAAAGACCTCGCGAGCGCGAGTAGGTGAGGACTTCGGCCCGCATTGTCACGTCCGTCGCAGCCTCAGCTGTGCGACCCTTTGGACCGGCGGCCGCGGAAGCATCCGCTCCCAACTTGACCTTACTGCTCAGAATCGAACTTGCTCCACGTCCATTCATGACGAGCAAAACGAAATCAGTTGCCTGCGCGCCGAGTTGAAAACCGAAGCTGCCGCCTTCGAGGGCCATCATAGTTGGGGCGCTCCACGGGCCCTGGAAATTGTCGCCACTGCGGCAGGTCATTGCGCCGCGCCCGTAGCTGCCGCCGAATCCAAAAGCGGCCTTGATCACCGAAGGCATGACGATGACGCAGTCGGCCTTGTCGAGCAGGTCCTGGGGAATATCGTCGGGGATATCCAGAATTTCCTTCATGACCACGCCGGCATTTTCAAGGCGACTCTCGTCTTTCGATTTGTCACTGGCCTGTGCGGAAGTTGGATTGAACAGAGTCGGGAGAGCAACGAGGGCGGCCGCGAGAAACAACGAGAGTAAATTCTTCATTCCATGCCTCCTAAATTCCCCGTAAGAATGATAGGTAAGTCCGGCGGGGAGTGCAACTTTTTGCCACGTCGGAGCGCGGCGCGCAAGGTGGTGTCATATAATCGCTCGCTCCGCGCGTGGCGAGTTGGCGTGGAAGTCGAAGTAAACGGGGTCGCCCTTGAGAAAAATCGGGCTGGCTGAGCTTTTCTTCATCGCGGCGGTGTGGACGGCGGGTGGAGCAATCTTGCCGTTCGCGGTTTCGGCAAGAACGCGTGCGGGGATGGACGCACCCGGGAAAGCATCCAGCGCAAGGGCCGGGGCGCGAGCCGATGTCCGGTCCTTCCAGAGGCGCGTTGATGAAACCCTTGCCAGAGAGCAGGCAAACAAAACTTTTTGGGGGATCGAAGTTGCGGATCGCGACACCGGCGAAATCCTCTACCAGCGCAACGCCGATCACTACTTCATGCCGGCCTCGAACGCGAAGCTTTTCACCACAGCGCTGGCGCTCGCCATGCTGGGCGGCAATCACCAATTTCATACGACGCTGGAATCCTCCGCGCGTATCGGACCGGACGGGAAGCTGGCCGGAGACTTGGTATTCGTCGGACGCGGGGATCCCGATCTCTCCAATCGAGTTTTCCCCTATCAATTGAAAGTGGAGCGCAGCGGGCCGATTGAAAAAGTACTCGGGGAAATGGCCGATGCGGCCGTTGCCAAAGGGTTGAAGGAGGTAGATGGAGATATCGTCGGGGATGACAGTTATTTCCCGTACGACCCATACCCGGAGGGCTGGATGGTGGGCGACATTTTCTTCGAGTACGGCGCCCCAGTCAGCGCGATAGCGTTCAACGACAATACCGTTGTGGTGCACGTCACTCCCGGCGCGCATGCGGGAGATGGGGCAATCATTGACATCCAACCCGCAGCCGCGATGGAAACGATCACAACGCAGATAACAACGGCGCCACCGGGTGGGCATGCGTATTTTTCGGTTGCGCGCGAGCCTGGGCCGAATTTTCTTTCGATTAGCGGAACGATCCGGGCCGGGCAAGCCCCGGCTGAGCTGCAACTCGCAATGACGGCGCCCGCAGAAACGGCTGCGCGAGCGATGAAGCAAATGCTCGAGCAACGAGGGGTGAAAGTCACGGGAACGGTGCGCGCAGTGCACGCGCCTCCGCCAGAAACGACCGATGAAAACGGTTTCTCACCGCCGCATCCCGCGCCTCAACCGAGCGCGGCGGGACCGAACGCGTTCGTGCTGGCCGAACATTTGTCTCCGCCCCTGATTGAAAGCATCCTGCTGACAAACAAGGTCAGTCAGAATCTGCATGCGGAGTTGCTGCTGCGGGCAGTGGCCCGAGAGAAGGCCGGTTTCGGCTCGACGGAGGCCGGGCTGAAAATCGAGAAAGATTTCCTACAGGCGGCCGGAGTGCCCGCAGGAGATGTCGCCTTTTCGGATGGTTCAGGGCTTGCGCGGGACGACCTGGTGACGCCGCGGGCAGTCGTGGCTCTGCTGCGATACGCTTCGCGTCAGCCGTGGGGGGCCGAGTTTATTTCGACGCTTCCGGTGGCGGGAGTGGATGGGACGCTGGAAAGCCGCATGAAGGGGATCAGCGGGCCAGCCGAGATTCACGCGAAGACGGGTTCGCTCGAGCATGTTCGCGCAATGTCGGGTTACGTCAAAACAAGCCGAGGTGAGAATCTCGTCTTCTCGATTTTCGCAAACAACAACACGGAGCACGGAAAGGATGCCACCGAAACCCTCGACGCGATCGGCATGGCTATGGTGCAGACGCTGGGGATGTCTGCAAAGAGAGGGAGACGGTAAGCGTGGTTGAAGACCAGCGCATGAGAGCGCGAGCGGAAACGATTACTGTGTTCGGCAGCTCGAGGCCGCATCCGGGCGATGATCATTACGACGAGGCCCAACAATTGGGAGCTGCGCTTGCGGCCAAGGGCTTCGCGGTTTGCACCGGAGGCTACGGCGGAGTGATGGAAGCAGTGTCGCGCGGCGCCAAGGAAGCGGGCGGAAGGACGGTCGCGGTCACGGCGAAATTCTTTCGTTCGCATGTCAACAGGTGGGTGGACGAGGAAGTCCGGGTTGATACCTGGCAAGAGCGGCTGTTTGAGCTGATACGGCGCGGCCACGGGTACGTGATCTGCCGGGGAGGGACGGGAACGCTGGCCGAACTGGCGGTGGTATGGGAGATGGTCAACAAAGGAGTGATGAAACGAAAACCCGTGGCGACGCTGGGCAGCTTTTGGGGACCGGTGGTTCAGTGTGTCCGGGAAGTGGAGATTGCGGATGTTTCGCGTTGGGGCGAGCGCGAGCAGCCCCTCATTCATGCCGGTGGATCAGTGCTGGAGGTTGCGGAGTTTCTCGGGCGGCAACTCTAGCCAAAGCTGGCGATCGCGGTGGGCTCGTCGTCGAACGTCGGAATAGACTGGATCAGTCGAGTGAGGTGAAGGACTTCCCGAACGTGCCCGGCTGGTTTCAATAGTTTCAGTTTGCTGCCTCGACGCTCGAGAGTGACAAATGAGCGTACGATCGTGCTGATGCCGGAGCTGTCCATCTGGCTGACGCCAGAAAGATTGACCAGCACTTTGCCGGCTCCGGCATCCGTCAGTTTGCGGAGGGCAGCGCTAAGCGCGTCGTTACCCGCACCCAGAGTAGCGCGCCCCTGCACGTCGAGAACGGTCACTTCCCCAACCTGCCGCGTCGAAACCTGCAAGCCCATGGACTTTTCCGGTTGTGCGGGATAAGTGCGGAAATTCGCGTGCTTCTGGACGACCGCACGCTGGAATCGCCCCAGCTCGCGAATTATAACCCCGAAATGAGGGGCTAGCCCGTAACAATGTTTTGGGTGCGGTCGAAACCGCAGGGGACGCAAGGGAGGCGAGCTCAAAGCAGCGTAACGCGGTAGTCGAGCCCGCCAGGTTGACACATCTTTTGCGCGCGATTAGGGTACCTGGGTGAAAGCGCTCCGGCTGAACCGATGGAACGTTACACCGCGCGAGGCGGCGAGGATTCAACTGCGCCTCCGAAGCCGCTTCGAGCCGTCCGACAGGCTTTCCAGGATCCAGAAGGTGGCGGGTGCTGATGTTGCGCTCGACCTTCGGCGCGATGTGGCGATCGCGGGCGTCATTGTGTACCGGTACCCGGAGATGACCGAATTGGAGCGAGTTTATGCACAGCGCCCTCTCACGTTCCCCTATGTGCCGGGCCTGCTTAGCTTTCGCGAGATTCCAGTGCTGCTGCGGGCGTTCGCGAAGCTCAGCCATTCGCCGGATCTGATCTTCTACGATGGGCAGGGTTACGCGCACCCGCGCCGCTTTGGGATCGCTACGCACCTCGGCGTGGTTCTCGACTGCCCGACGATTGGCTGCGCCAAGTCAATTCTGGTTGGCGTGCCTAGCGAAGAGCCTGGGCAACAGCCGGGCGTTTGGACTCCCCTGATAGACGACGGCGAGACCATAGCAGCTGTCCTGCGCACGCGAGAAGGGACGAAACCGATATATGTCTCGCAGGGACATAGGGTTAGCCTCAAAAACGCAATCGCATTTGCAAGGGCTGTCACAGACGGCTACCGAATACCGCGTCCGACGCGAGAGGCTGATCATTTTGTTGAGCAAGTCAAGCGATTACAACAGGAAAGGGGAGCCTTCGCGAAAGAGCGGGTCGCAAAATAAAACGGGAGGTGAAAACCCCAAAGGGTTCCACCTCCCGGGGTGGGTGGGGTGATTGCCAGAACATTTCATCCGGACCGTGCGATCCGGCCTGAAATCCCGGCAACCCGGCGTTCTACCGCCGGTGCCACGTATACTTCCAATTAGCATAGATCGGCGGGGGGTGTCAATGCCAATCGCGTGCTTCTGGAGAGCCCGAAAGCCGGGAAAAATCGTTTCCGTAAAAGTCAGGAAGCTTCCACGCGCTCTTGACGCTCCTGCGTGGACATCTCAATATGTAGGGCTTTCGTGTGGGAGCAGCGGATGCGGGAGGTACCTTCATACATCCGAGCTTCTTCGCGAAGGCCTCGAGAATGGGCGTAAGGTTCGAGCTCTTCTCACAGAACAATCATTTCAATCGGGAGAATTGTTGAGTGGCTATCGAACGGGTGCTGATCAGTGTGTTCGACAAGAGGGGGGTCGTGGAGTTCGCGCGCGAATTGGCGTCCATGAACGCCGAAATCGTCTCGACCGGCGGGACCGCGCAATTGCTGCGGCAATCAGGCGTCCCGGTGAGAGATATCGCGGACCTGACCGGGTGGCCGGAGATGCTGGGGGGGCGCGTAAAGACGTTGCATCCGAAGGTTCATGGCGGAATTCTGTTTCGGCGCGACAAGAGTGAACACTGCAACGAGGCGAAAACGCATGGGATTGCGCCCATCGATCTCGTCGTCGTGAACCTTTATCCCTTTTCAGCGACAGCAGCTAAATCGGGCGTGACGCCCGAGGAATTGATCGAGAACATCGACATTGGTGGTCCGTCGATGGTGCGCTCGGCGGCGAAGAACTTCGAGAGCGTTGGAGTGGTAACGGATCCAGCAGACTACAGCGCGGTCGCGAGCGAGTTGAAACAGAAGGGAGAGTTAACTCTGGAGACACGACTCGCGCTGGCGCAGAAGGCGTTCGCGAGAACCTCGCGTTACGACGGAGAGATCGCGACGGAGTTGGAGCGCCTCGCGGCGAATGAAAGGATCACGATGAACCCGCCGTCGGCTCTGCCAGAGCGCATTCAAATCGCCCTCGAACGGAAACAGGCTATGCGTTATGGCGAAAATCCGCACCAGACCGCCGCGCTGTATATCCCGGCGGGCGCCCCGCCACTGGGACTGGCGGGCGCGAGGCAGTTGCAAGGAAAAGAACTTTCCTACAACAACCTGGTGGACGCCGACGCGGCGTGGCGGCTGGCGCTGGAATTTCAAGAGCCGGCAGTAGCTATCATCAAGCATAACAATCCGTGCGGCGCGGCGGAGCAAGGGACCCTTCGCGAGGCCTACGTGAAGGCGCTGGCGTGCGATCCCATCTCGGCGTTCGGAAGCGTGATCGCAGTGAATCGTTCGCTGGACGGCGCTGCGGCCGACGAGATGGCGAAGTTGTTTGTCGAATGTATTGCGGCCCCGGGATATGAGCCTGCCGCGGTCGAAAAGTTCTCAACAAAGAAGAACCTGCGCCTGATCGAGGTGTCGAATCCGGCGCCGAGCGAACTGGAGTTGAAACGGATTTCCGGCGGCGTGCTCGTGCAAGAGCCGGACAATCGAGTGTTGAGGGAAGAGGAACTGAAAATCGCAACCGATAGAGCGCCGAGCGCGGACGAACTGCGCGCCTTGCTTTTCGCGTGGAAGGTTTGCAAGAACGTCAAATCGAATGCGATCGTCTTTGCTCAAGACGGGCGGACCGTCGGCATAGGCGCCGGGCAAATGAGCCGGGTGGATTCGGTGAAACTCGCAGTAATGAAGGCGGCAGCCGCAGGATTGTCGCTGCAAGGCAGCGTGGTTGCATCCGATGCCTTCTTTCCGTTTCCGGATGGAGTGGAGGAGGCCGGGAAAGCGGGCGCAACGGCGGTGATTCAGCCGGGGGGCTCGGTGCGCGACGTGGACGTGATTGCGGCAGCCAATAAGTTGGGAATGGCGATGGTATTTACAGGTTTGAGACACTTCCGGCACTGATGCGCAAGGCGGATAACCGCGGAGGTTCGAAAGTTCGAGCAACAGGGCTTAGTGGCGGCCTCCGGGCGCCGGGATCTGGCGATGAAACGTAATTTCAACGACCTTGGCCGTGCCGCCGTCCGAAACGATTTCGGAACGCGAAATATAGGTGTCAGGGTCGACGCGGATAAAGAGCGCGCGTTTGGGCTGGCCATTGACGGAGTTCTCAAAAACCGCGCGCTTCGAATCGAGACTGTGAAGAGTCAGCACAGTGGGATCCGACTTCTCCCAAGGCACAAGAGCGGGAGTAAAGTGGCGGAAGCGCAGTTCAATGCCGTTATTTTTCTGCGCTAATGCAGAGAGTTCGATGACAAGAGTGTCGCCATCTTCCAGTAGACGGAAGGTTCCTACGATCAGACCGGCACGGGGAGGCATCCAGTCCTGCTCGGCAGTGCGAGGTCCCCACTTGCCAATCCAGCGTCCGGCGAGCCAGGAAAAATCGGAGATGTTGGAGATTGCGCCTTGTGCTTCGAATGCGCGCGAGGAGCCTGCTTTACCATGCGCGTGCTCTTGAGCTTGAGCTCCAACGGAAAACGCGAGAATCGGGAAAAGCAGCGCAATCTGCCACCTGTGCCAAAACAGGTTGATCCGCAAGCTCAGCGGGTTCTTTACGTTCGGCAATTCGAAGTCACCATCCCTCCGAGTTCCCGGCTTGAAAACAGGAAGCTTACGATCGAACTAAGATGACCGTCACCTGGGCGCGGATTTTGGGCCGGACCTCAATGACCCTAGAAAGCACCCCGAAATGCGTTCCTTGCGTCATATAGGTGTATGTGCGTTGAACAGAAACAAAACCGGGGAAAACTTTGACCCCCTCACACCACTGTATGATAATGGAAAATTACGGTGTGTCGCCAAAACAATTCTGACCTGAGCGTGCCTGTGAAACTCATCCTACGTGTTGTCCTGCTTACGGCGGTATGTGGTGTGCCGGCTTTTGCCACCCAATCCAAGCCGTCCGATACGGCGAAGCAAACCGCCCAGAATTCGACCGCAACAGCGCCGAGCGCGGAGTCCAAGCACGCTGACGTCTACTACTACTTCACGCTCGGCCACCTGCTCGAGCAGCAGTTCGAGACGAGCGGCCAGTACGACCTGGCCGACCAGTCAATCGAGGCCTACAAGAAGGCCCTCGAGATTGATCCCGATTCGTCCGTCGTGCATGAGAGGTTGGCGGAAATTGACGCCAAATCGCAGCACATCAAGGATGCGGTCCTCGAGGCGAACCAGGCCCTGAAGCTCGATCCCAAGAACGTTGACGCCCACCGCCTGCTGGCACGGATCTATATCCGCAGCTTGGGAGACATGAGCACAGGCGAAGTTCAAAAGACAAGCATTGACAAGGCGATCGCTCAATTCCAGGCCATTCTTGCGCTGCAACCAAACGACTCGTACTCGGCGTTGTGGCTCGCCCGACTGTACCGCTTCGAAAACCAGCACGGCGAGGCGGAAAAGGTCCTTCGCGGGGTTCTTCAACGCGAGCCCGACAACGAACAGGCGCTCGAGCAACTGAGCCAGCTGTTGATGGACGAAGGGCGGTCACAGGAAGCGGTGACGCTGCTTTCTCAGGCCGCCGACGATTCGTCGTCGCCCGACTTGTATGACATGCTCGGGGACGCTTACTCGCAACAGAAAGACTGGCCGAAAGCGGAGGATGCCTACCGCAAGGCAATCGAACAAGAACCTGACGAACCGACGCATCGCCAGGGCCTGGCGCAGGCATTGATCGCCGAAAACAAATACCAGGACGCTCTCGCCCAGTTCAAGAAGCTGTCCGAACTTCAGCCCGGTACGGCTGAGAACTACGTGCGGATGGCCGAAATCTACCGGAGGCTCGGCCAGTTCGACCAAGCGCAGAGCAGCCTCTTGCGCGCGAAGGAACTCGCCCCGGGAAATCTACAGGTGCTGTACAACGAAGCGCTGCTCTACGAGGATCAGGGCCAGTACGGCGAAGCCAGCAAGATCTTGACGGATGCGATCGCCGGTATGAAAGCACAGACGAAGGACGCGGCGGGCGGTGGAAACACGAACGCCTTGACGATCCTCTATGAGCAGCTAGGACTCGTATATCGCCGGGCCCAGAACTATCCAGAGGCTATTGAGACGTTTCAGCAGATGGGCAAACTCGGCCCCGACGCGCAGAAACGCGCTGAGATGCTGCTGATCGATACATACCGCGAGGACCGCGATATCGATCGCGCAATTGCGGAGACCCAAAAAGCGCTCTCGGACTCACCTAACGATCCGAACCTGACTATTACCCTCGCCATGCTGTACGGCGAAAAGGCCAACGCGTCCGAGGCGACGAAACTCCTCCAGGGACTGCTCCAGGGCAACCAGAACGATCAGGAAATCTACATTGACTTGGCGCAGGTTCAGGAGCGCGGAAAGCAGTATCCCGAGGCCGAGAAATCGGCGCAGAAGGCCGAAGAATTAGCGCATGGGCCGGCCGACAAGGCGACGGCGTGGTTCATGCTTGGGGCCATCTACGAACGGCAAAATAAATTCGACGAGGCAGAACAGGAATTCCGGAAAGTTCTGGGACAGAACCCGAACAACGCGCCCGCTCTGAACTACTACGGCTACATGCTCGCCGACCGGGGAGTCCGGCTGGAAGAAGCAACCTCATTGATACAGAAGGCCGTCAATCGGGAGCCCAACAACGGGGCGTATCTGGACAGTCTGGGGTGGGCCTATTACAAACAGGACAAGCTCTCCGAGGCCGAAGAGTACCTTCGCAAGGCTGTCGATCACGACAGCCACGACCCCACGATACTCGGCCATCTCGGGGACGTGTATTTGAAAATGGGACAGAACGAACGAGCGGCCGAGACGCTCGAACGGGCGCTTTCCGAATGGCAGAAGGCCGTGCCGGCGGACTATGACGCACAGAAGGTCAATCAAGTTGACGCGCAGCTGAGGAACCTGAAAAAACGTCTTGCCCAGAAATCTTCGCCAGAGACCGGCAGACCGCAGTAACCTCGCCGCATGAAAAAATCGGTGAGGCTTCCCGCCTTCGCAAAAATCAATCTGCAATTGCGCATTCTCGGCCGCCGGCCCGACGGTTATCATGAATTGCGCACGATCTTCCAGACGATCTCTCTGCACGATACGCTGACGCTCTCGATTTCGCGCCATGCCGGTGTTCGGATCCGGACGAACGAAAAGTCGCTGCCGACGGGACCGGCGAATCTCGTCTATCGCGCGATCGATGCAATAGTTCGGGAACTTGACTTCCCTGGCGGGATTGAGGCGCAAATCGTGAAGCGAATACCCGTAGCCCGCGGACTCGG
>DATEKA010000040.1:0-10613 GCA_035277685.1 Candidatus Acidiferrales bacterium | reverse complement strand
AGCAAGACGGTGCGAACGCGGGCCCAGACTTGCGGTTCGTGCTGCTGCACCCACCAGATTTTCGTCAGTGTGAAATTCGTGAGGGCGGGATTGGCGGTCAATTCGATCAGGCGGCTCGCGCCGATCTTTTCGGTGATGGCGCGGCCCTGCGCCTCCGTCCGTTGATCGCACCAAATAATGGCCGGACGAAGCACCTCGCCGGCGGCGTCGAGAAGCACCATTCCATGCATTTGGCCCGTCAGTCCGACGCCCGCGATGTCGTCGGGCGAAATACGCGCGAGCTGGAGGCATTCTTTGATGGCGGAGCAGGTGGCGCGCCACCAGTCGCACGGCTCCTGTTCGGCCCAGCCGATTTGAGGCGCGGAAATGGGAGCGTGCTCGCCAGTGGCCGAGGCGATGACGTGGCCGGTTTGGTCGAGCAGGACGGCGCGCGTCCCGCCGGTGCCGACGTCAATTCCCAGAACTCTTGTCGCCATCGGTCTCCCGAATCGCCGCCTAGCGAGTGAGCTGCGCTCAAAGTGCGAAGTCTGCGCGGAATGCCCCAGAGATCGCCGTACGCAAAAGACAAGCTTGAACGGCCGCGACATTATCGCACCGTTGTAAAGAACCGCGGCGCCGCGCGTTTGCTAGGCCGCGCTGCAATTTGTTAGGCTTCTAAAGCTTCGTCATCCGGAGAGGTGTCCGAGCGGTTTAAGGAGCACGCTTGGAAAGCGTGTGTTGGGGAAACTCAACCGTGGGTTCGAATCCCACCCTCTCCGCCATACAAGACCTGCTCACGTTGCGCCATCGAATGTTTGGAGTTCTCTCTTTTTTGAACTGCGGCCGAGATTAGCGGGCCCGCACAATACGGCTGAAGGAGCCGTTCGCGACGGCGCCGGCCACCGCTTCGATGTCATGGGCGAGCGAGCGGTCGGCGTCAACGCGCTTTGAAAGAGAGCGAACGATGTCGTAACCGCGCTGCGCTTCAGCGCCGGTTCGAAGCGGGGCGAGAAAGTCGATTCCCTGGCAGGCCGCGAGCAGTTCAATGGCGAGAATGTGCCGGAGGTTCGAGAGCATCGGCTGGATCCGGCGCGCGGCGCCCATTCCCATGGACACGTAGTCTTCCTGGTTCGCGGACGTCGGAATCGAATCCACGGAGTGGGGCGCGGCGAGGGCCTTCGTCTCACTGGCCAGGGCGGCGGCCGCGATCTGCGGAATCATGAAGCCGGAATTGACGCCCGGCTCGCGAACCAGAAAAGCCGGAAGCTGGCTCGTTTGGGGATTGGTCATCTGCTCGATGCGCCGCTCGGAAATGCCGGCGAGCGTGGCCAGCGCGACGGCAAGCTGATCGGCCGCCATTGCGAGCGGCTGTCCATGGAAATTTCCGCCGCTGATCACTTCGCCTGAGTCAGCGAACACCAGCGGATTATCGGTGGCGCTGTTCAGCTCGATGTCGAGAGCCGCGCGAATCTGCGCTAGCGCGTCCCGCACGGCGCCGTGCACTTGCGGAGCGCAGCGCAAACTATACGGGTCCTGCACGCGCGGGTCTTTCTCGGCGGAACGGTGCGACTCGCGGATTTCGCTCCCGCGATTCAACCGGTCGAGATTTCTCGCGGTGGTTGCGTGTCCCGGGAACGGCCGGGCGTTCGCGATTCTTTGATCGAAGGGCGCGGGACTTCCGCGCAACGCGTCGAGCGACAGAGCGGCGGCAACATCGGCCGTATCCGCGGCGATCTCCGCATCGCGCAGACCCAGCGCGAGCAGGGCGAGCATTCCCTGCGTCCCATTGAGCAGCGCGAGACCTTCTTTCGCTTCGAGTGCAAGCGGCGCGATCCCAGCCGTGCGCATCGCCTCACCGCCGGCGATCCGCCGGCCCTGATAGACCGCTTCTCCTTCGCCGATGGCGACGAGAGCGAGGTGCGCGAGCGGCGCAAGGTCGCCCGACGCTCCGACGGATCCCTGCGACGGGATCACCGGATGCACGCCGGAGTTCAGCATCGCGCAAAGCGTCCCGGCGACAACAGGACGCACACCGGAGAATCCCTTCGCGATTGCATTTGCGCGCAGCAGGAGCATGGCGCGCGTTTCTTGTTCATTCAACACCGGCCCCACGCCGCAAGCATGACTGCGTACCAGATTGAGTTGCAATTGCCGGATCTGTTCGCTCGAGATGCGCACGGAGGCGAGCTTGCCGAAGCCCGTGTTGACGCCATAAACGGTCGCGCCGGATCGGATCACGCGCTCGACCACTTCGCGTGACGCATCCATGCGCTCTCGCGCCGCGGGAGTCAACTCAACGTTCGTCCCGTCCAGCGCGGCGGCGAAAAGGCGGTCGAGCGTCAGGCTGTCGCCATCAATCGGAATGGGGTTCATGTGCGGCTCTGTGCCGGCCGTCGTGAGGCGCGAAGTACTTCTTATACTTCTCGGGCAGACTCTTGGGACGCCCTTTGCTATCGCAGATCACGTGCAGCGTTTCTCCCGTGGCGATGAGTTCGCCGCCGTTCAGAATTTCGTAGCCGAAGCGCACGGTGCGGCGTTGCGATTCGACGACGCGCGTGCGAATCGTCAGCAAATCGTCGAATCGCGCCGGGCGCTTATAACGGCACGAGGCTTCCGCGACCACGATAAAGCTGTCGTCCTCCGTTTCCATGCGCTTGTATTCGAACCCGAGCAGGCGGCACAACTCGACGCGGCCGATTTCAAACCAGGTAAAATAATTTCCGTAGTAAACGATGCCCATCTGGTCGGTCTCGGCGTAGCGCACGCGTATGGTCGTCTCAGAGCGGCTCGTCACGAGCGTCTCAATCTCCTCTTGAACGGAGCTGGTCAAATTGACCGCTCGCGCCCAACGTCAGCGCCCAACCCATTTCGGAGGACGTTTCTCGAGAAAGGACGCAAGTCCCTCGCGAAAATCCTCCGTGGACCGGATGTCCGCGTTCTCATGAATCGCGTTTTCGATTTCCGTTTGCAACTGCGCCTCGCCGCTGCGCAGCAGGAGGCGCTTGGCGCGCCGGAGGCTGGTGGGACTCGCGACGATCAGCTCGGAAGCGAGCGAGCGGGCGCGCTGCGCGAGCGATTCTCCCGGAACAATTTCACTCACCAATCCAAGCCGGTGCGCCTCCTGCGCCTCGATAATTCTTCCGCTTAACAGCAGGTCGCGCGTTATCTTGTCTCCCACCTGCCTGCGCAGGAAAACGGAAACCAGCGCGGGAATAAAGCCGATCTTCACTTCCGTGTACCCGAATTTCGCCTCCGGCGCGGCCAGCGTGAAGTCGCAGAGCGTGGCGATTCCGCAGCCGCCCGCGATCGCCGCGCCATTCACCGCCGCAATTAGCGGTTTCGGAAAACTGTAAATGCGATAGAACATTTTCGCCGTGCGCCGCGAGTCTTCGACGTTTTCTTCCGGCGATTGCGTGGCGAGCGACTTCAGGGCATCGAGGTCCATTCCCGCGCAGAACGCTTTGCCCGCGCCGGTAATGATCCCGGCGCGCGCCGGTCCCGTTTCGATATCGTTCAGCGCGGCGAGCAGTTCCTCGATCATGCGGGCCGAGATCGCGTTCCGCTTATCAGGACGATTGAGCGTAATGGTTGCGATCTCGCCTGCGCCATCGAATAGGAGCGTTTCGTAGCTCATTCCTCGTCTTTCTGTGCGAACTCTGCGCTTCCAGGACGGCAGTCAGTTCGGTTTTGGCGTTTCGGACAAATCCGCGGCGGCATGCGCGTACCGCTCGCGAAGCTCGTGGGTCATCGCGCAAGCAATCGCCAGCGACTTCGTATCAATTCCCGTCGCGACGCCGCGGGCCGCGAGTGTGGTCAGCACCGTTTCCGTCGGGATGTTCCCGACGAGAGCGTCTCCGGCGAACGGACACCCTCCCAGACCGGTAAGCGCGCCATCAAAGCGGCGGCAACCCGCCTCGTAAGCAGCCAGGACCTTTTCCGCAGCTCCCTCGGCGCGGCTGTGCAAGTGTACGCCGATCTCGACTCCCGCCACGCAATCCTTCACCTCGCGAAAAACATGCGCAACGCTTTCGGGCGATGCCGTCCCCACAGTATCGGCCAGCGAAACCGTCCTCACGCCGATGTCCTTGAGCCAAATCAGCGTGTCCTCGACGATTTCCGGGCCCCACGGCTCGTCATACGGATTCCCGAACGCCATGGAAATGTACACCACCAGCTTGCGGCGTGCAGCCTTGGTCTCGCGGAGAAGTTTTTCCACGAGTTCGCGCGACTCGCTCCGCGACATGTTCGCATTGGCGCGCCGGAAATACGCCGAAATCGAGTATGGATAACCGATTGTCGTTACGCCAGGCGCCGCAAGCGCGCGTTCGAGTCCCTGCGCGTTCACCACGATGCCGATAATTTCCGGGGCTTCGCCCGGCGGCAGCCTGGCGCTGCTCAACCCCTTCATCACGGCTTCGCTATCGGCCATCTGCGGCACATGCCTGGGCGAGACAAAGCTCACCGCATCAATGTGCCGGAACCCGAGCGAGACGAGCGTTGTCAGGTAACGAATCTTTTCGGCCGTTGGAATGATCTCCGCGAGCCCCTGCCACGCATCCCGCGGGCATTCGACGATCGTTACCTGATCCACTCAGCCTCGATATCGTGTCGTTAAGAGCTCAGAGTTACGCGCAACTTCGTAAATCGCTGGATCTACGCTTCTGTGTTTCACAACTGCTTATGTTTGCAGCACTCCCGTCCTGAATTCCGCCACTTCGGGGTTCAACGCCGCGGCCTCAAGCGCCTCGATCAGCGCCTCCCGTGTGCGCGCCGGATCAATGATGGCGTCGACCCAGAGCCGCGCAGCCGCATAGCGCGGATCGGTCTGATGCTCGTAGGTTGCGCGCGTCGCCTCGTAGAGTTCCTTCTTCTCCGCTTCGCTAAGCTTCTTGCCTTCGCGCTCGAGTTGCTTCACTTTGATCTCGACCAGCGTTCCGGCCGCCGAATCGCCGCCCATCACCGCGTAACGCGCCGTGGGCCAGGCGAAAATGAATCGCGGATCGTAAGCCTTGCCGCACATTGCGTAGTGTCCTGCGCCGAAACTTCCGCCGCAGATCACCGCAATTTTGGGAACGACGCTGTTCGCCACGGCGTTCACCATCTTCGCGCCCGCCCGAATGATTCCGCTCCATTCCGCTTCTTTGCCCACCATGAACCCGTTCACGTCGTGAAGAAAAATCAGGGGAATCAGATTCTGATTGCAATCGAGGATGAAACGCGCGGCCTTGTCCGCCGATTCCGTGTAGATTACGCCGCCGAATTCCATCCGCCGCTCGCCGGTGCCGGGCGCGGAAACGGTCACGTGCTGCCGGTTGTTCGCGACGATTCCGGCGGCCCAACCGCCAATCCGCGCGTATCCGCACACCACCGTTTCGCCATACTCGGCCCGATACTCTTCGAATTCACTCGCGTCCGCGATCCGGGCAATGATCTCCCGCACGTCATATTGTTTCGAGGGATCGCCAGAGAAAATCCCGTAGATTTCATCCGCCGAAAACGCGGGAGGGCGCGCGGGCTTGTGGTCGAACGGCGCCGCAGGCGGATGTCCCATCTTCTCGACCAGCGACCGAATGCGCCGCAGGCACGCCTCGTCATCCGGCTCGCGGAAATCGACTGTCCCGCTGATCTGCGCGTGCATTTGCGCCCCGCCCAGGTCTTCCGCCGATGTTTTCTGCCCGATCGCGGCCTGCACCAGCGCCGGCCCGGCAAGAAAAAGGCCGCTGCCGTCCGTCATCAGAATGTGGTCGCACATCACCGGCAAGTAGGCGCCGCCCGCAACGCACATTCCCATGATGGCCGTGATCTGCGGAATGCCCATCGCGCTCATCACGGCGTTGTTGCGGAACACGCGCCCGAAATCGTCGGTATCGGGGAAAACATCCTCTTGCAGCGGAAGAAAAACGCCGGCGGAGTCCACCAGATAAATCGTGGGAATGCGGTTCTCGATGGCGATGTTCTGCGCGCGGATTACTTTCTTTGCCGTCATCGGAAAAAACGCGCCCGCCTTGACTGTCGCGTCATTCGCGATGATCATTACGCGGCGTCCACAGATCCGCGCGAGACCCGTCACCGTTCCGGCTGCCGGCGCGCCGCCCCACTCCTCGTACATTTCGTAGGCGGCGTAGAGAGCCAGTTCGAACAGTTCTGTGCCCGGATCAATCAGTCTGGCGACTCGCTCGCGCGCCGTCAGGCGGCCCTTTTTGTGCTGCGACTCGATCGCTTTGGCGCCGCCGCCCTGCCGGATTTGCTCTTCTTCGTTCTTGATACGCGTGAGCCGGTCGATCATCTGCCGGCTGTTTTTCTCGAACGTCGCGGAATGAGGATCCACAGACTTGCCGATGCGGCTTCCACTTGCGGGAGAGGCTGCCACGTTAGCGCCGGCTCCTGCCGCCGCCGCAGACGTCGCATCGTGCCGGGATTGGCTCTTTTTGTGCAAGCGGCGATTGTATCATCCGAAATTAATTTTGCATTGCGCTGGGACGCGGTATACTCGCGCCGGGCTCGCGAAGTGGTCCGAGCCAATTTCCTCGCCGGAGGCGCCTATGAGCAGCTTGTCCCGCTTGAAGGGCGGGTCCGCCTCCTCGACCCTGCCGTAGACGGACGTCTCGCTCTTTTCTTCCATCATTTTCACCCGGCATTGGCGCGCGAGAACCGCACCCGGTTCCGGCAATTTTGCATCCGCCTGTATCGGCGCGAAAAATACGGAGAAGATTACAATGAAATTTATTGACTTGGAGTTCGTGAGACGTCTCGAAATGGCTTCGGCGTGTTCCGGCAAGAGTTGCGCCGTGGGTGCGCAGAAACTGCACCCGGAACTCGGCGCGGCTGCGGAAGAAATCGCCGGCGGCATCGCCGTTTACGCGGGCATTGATTCGCCGGTAACGCAGGCGCTTGGCGTGGGGCTGGACGGTCCTGTCAGCGAAGCGGAGCTCGACCGCCTCGAAAAGTTCTTTCGTTCACGGGGAGCTGCCACGGCCATCGAGCTGTGCCCGTTCGCAGGGATTCCGCTCTACGAGGCCCTCGCCAAGCGGGAATTTCGCTTGATCGAAGTCTCGAACGTGCTCTTTCGCGAGCTGGCATCCGGCGACGATTTTCCGCCGCCTGCGCCCGGAGTCGCCGTTCGCCCGGCGTTGCCTGAGGATGAAAAGCTGTTCACCCAAACCGTCGCGCAGGGCTTCGCCGAATTGGCGCCAATCACGCAGCCGCTTCTTGATGTGATGGATGGTTTCTTTCACAGCGAAGGAAATCACCCATTTCTCGCGTTTGTCGATGGCGTTGCCGCCGGAGGCGCTTCCGCATTTGCCTTCGACGGCGTTGCAGGAATGTTCGGCGCGAGCACGCTTCCGCAATTTCGCGGGCGCGGCGTGCAGAGCGCCTTGCTTTCAGCACGCCTCGAGTGGGCGGCGCAGCATGGCTGCGACGTGGCCAAGGGCATCACGCTGCCCGGCGGCGCGTCG
Source organism: Candidatus Acidiferrales bacterium (assembly GCA_035277685.1). Taxonomy (GTDB): domain Bacteria; phylum Acidobacteriota; class Terriglobia; order Acidiferrales; family UBA7541; genus Palsa-295. The sequence continues at coordinate 3,177 of DATEKA010000040.1, read as the reverse complement.
CATCGCAACCATGAGCGGCTCGGATTCCGCGTCGCCTACACGCGCACCAAGCTCGTGAGCAGCAAATGAGGCTGATGCCGGCGCGTCACGTGGAGACTCGATAGCCTGCGCGGAGAGCTAGCAATCCAGTTGCCGTCGGGATTAGGTGGTCTTTCGAGACGACCTTACGAATTAGATCGCCGTCAAGGGCTTCGTGCGCGTCGAGCTTGCGGCCAGTGGCGAGCATTTCGAGGGCAAGGGCGCGGCCGATGAGGCGCGCGAGCCGTTGCGTCCCGCCCCAGCCGGTGAGAATCCCGAGCGAGCCTCCCGGATGCGCAAAGATCGCATCCGGCGTGGCGATTCGCGCGTGACACGCCAGCGCGAGATCCAGCCCGCCGCCGATGCAGTAGCCCTGGATCGCGGCGATAACCGGCGCTCGCGATCGCTCGATCGCACGGAGAACGCTTTGGCCCTCGCGCGAGAAATCGCGGGCCGCCGTCGGGGTGAGCTTCAGGAGGTCGTTGATGTCCGCGCCGGCCGCGAACGCTTTCTCTGTGCCTGTGATGATGCAGCCGGAGTATTCGCGGTTCGCCGCGAGCGCTTCAAATTGACGGCATAGCTGCGCCAGCAGGCCGCGCTCGATGCGGGGCAGGCCGTCTTCGCTTTCGAGTTTGAGAATGAGAAACCGGTCCTGCGAGATGCAGCGGAGCCGCGTGGGCACGCGCCCTAGGCTCCGCGCGGGGCTGTGAAGACTCGCCGGCGGATGAAATCCACGATGGCCTGCGTGGGAGTGCCGGGAAGAAAAACTTCGGCTATACCCGCCTGCTTAAGCCCGGGAATGTCCGCGTCGGGAATGATTCCGCCGATGACGACCGTCACGTCCATCATGCGTTTTTCGCGAAGTAATTCCATCAAGCGCGGGCAGAGCGTGTTGTGCGCGCCGGAAAGGATCGAAAGCCCGATCACGTCGACATCTTCCTGCGCGGCGGCAGACGCGATCATCTCGGGCGTCTGGCGCAATCCCGTGTAGATCACTTCCATGCCGGCGTCGCGCAGCGCGCGAGCGATGATCTTCGCGCCGCGGTCGTGTCCGTCGAGCCCCGGCTTCGCAATCAGAACCCGTATCTTCTTCTCAGTCATAGAACGGGAAGCATACTTCAAAGTGCGTCTCAATGAATGCCCAATATGCGACGCCATCCTCCCAGTGGTTTTCCGTGTCTTTCGCGAGGAGGGGACAGGCTAGGTGATGGCGACTTCTTCGTAGACGCCGAAGACGGCGCGCATGGCGTCGCAGATTTCGCCGAGGGTGGCGTAGGCTTTCACCGCGTCGTAAAGAAAAGGCATCAGGTTTTCTTTGCCCGCGGCGGCGCGGGAGAGAGCGGCCAGCCTGCGCTCGACTTCCTGATTTGAGCGTTCCGCGCGCAGTTTCCGGAGCCGCTCGGTCTGGCGATGCGCGACGCTTTCGTCAATCTGGAGAATTTCGATTGGCTGTTCCTCTGCGACGTATTCGTTCACGCCCACGATGATCTTTTCCTTGCGGTCCACCGCCATCTGATAGCGGTAAGCGGCTTCGGCGATTTCGCGCTGAGGGTAAGCGCGTTCAATGGCCTTGACCATGCCGCCCAGCGCGTCGATCTTCCCGATGTAGTCCCATGCGCCGCGCTCGACCTCGTTGGTCAGGGTCTCGACGAAAAAGGAGCCGCCCAGCGGGTCAACCGTATTCGTGACGCCGCTTTCGTGCGCGATGACCTGCTGCGTGCGAAGCGCGATGGTAGCCGCAAATTCGGTTGGCAGAGCCCAGGCTTCGTCGAGTGAATTCGTGTGCAGCGACTGCGTTCCGCCCATCACGGCGGCGAGCGCCTGGATCGCCGTGCGCACGACGTTGTTGTAGGGCTGCTGCGCCGTGAGCGAGCAACCGGCGGTCTGCGTATGGAACCGAAGGGCCCACGAGCGCTCGTTCGCCGCCCGGAAACGGTCGCGCATCGTTTTGTACCAGATGCGCCGCGCGGCCCGGTATTTCGCGATCTCCTCGAAGAAATCGTTGTGCGCGTTGAAGAAGAAGGAAAGCCGCGGCGCGAAGTCGTCGATTTCGAGGCCGCGCTTCAGGCCCCATTCGACGTATTCGATGCCGTCGCGCAGCGTGAAGGCGAGTTCCTGGATGGCAGTCGAGCCGGCCTCGCGAATGTGGTAGCCGCTGATCGAAACGGAATTGAATCGCGGCGTGTGCTTTACGCCGAATTCGAACGTGTCAATGACGAGCCGCATCGACGGCTCCGGCGGGTAAATATACTCCTTCTGCGCGATGTACTCTTTCAGGATGTCGTTTTGAATCGTGCCCGAGATTTTCTTCCAGTCGGCGCCCTGCTTTTCCGCCACCGCGAGATACATGGCCCAGATCGGCGCGGCCGGTGAGTTGATCGTCATCGAGGTGGTGACGTCCGCCAGCGGAATCTGGTCGAAGAGAGTTTCCATGTCGGCCAGCGAGCTGATGGCGACGCCGCACTTGCCAACTTCGCCCTCGGAGAGGGCGTGATCGGAGTCGTATCCCATTAGTGTTGGCAAATCGAAGGCAACCGAAAGGCCTGTCTGGCCTTGAGAGAGCAAATATCGGAAGCGGCGGTTGGTGTCCTCGGCGGCGCCAAAACCGGCGAACTGGCGCATGGTCCAGAGGCGGCCGCGGTACATCGTCGAGTGGATTCCTCGCGTGTAGGGCGGCTGGCCGGGGAAGCCCAGGTCGCGTTCCTCGTTCCAGTCAGCCAGGTCGTCGGGGGTGTAGAGCCGGCGGATGGGATAACTTGAAACGGTGGTGAATTCAGGCAGGCGTTCCGGGGATTTCTCGAGCGCGGGCTTCAGCGCTCTTTCTTCCCACTCGCGCAGCGAGGGGGAGCGGCCGTTCGTGGTGGGTTCGGGCGCGGAGGCGGTGTTCGGCTCTTTTGTCGCTTTTTCAGTCATTTGGCAAAACTCCCTTGCCCCGCAGCCCACCACAGGCATCGTGTTTCCCTGTGTTCATTTTATGAGAAGGGAACTGGCGCGGCAAGCGCTCCCGCAGGAGCGGCGCTCGCCACTAGAGTGGCGGGTTGGGTGAGGTCAGGTGATATGGGCAGGTAGCTACAGCGCGACTCTCGTGTCCTAGCCCCCGAGTTCGCCAGCCTCTCACACGCAATTTGATCGATACGCATGACGAACAAAAAGTTAACT
>DATEKA010000039.1:0-9924 GCA_035277685.1 Candidatus Acidiferrales bacterium | reverse complement strand
CGGGCCCAGGTTCGCGGCCTTCCGTGACCAGGCGGAATCAACCGAAGGTGGGAGACTCCTGAAAAGTCTAATGCACAGTTGTGGCCGGTACCATACGCGGAATGGGCTTGCGGTCTGTATTTGCGCGGGCGCGCGTGGTCTTGAATGCGCCCGGTCTCGCGGCGGCGGAGCTGTCGCTCGAATCGTTTGACGTGCCGCTGGCGGCCGCCTCCGCCGCAACCGAATCCGCGCGGGGACGCGGACTCGGCAGATCAGGAAATCGAACCGCCGGCGCTGGCCGACTGCGCCCTGACTTCCTGTTTCACGAAAAACTGGCTGGCCAGCTCCACCACCTGTTTCAGGTTCCACCACTCGCGCTCGTTCATCGGCCTTCCGTCGGCGCTCGAAAAATAGATCGAGGCATAGCCGTCCTCCGAAAGCGGCGCCCGGATAATCAGCACGTTCTTTTGTTCAGATTGATTGTCGGCCATCCGCAACCTCCTTCGAATCCCGACGAGTTTATCGCAAGCCGCTCAGGAAACAAGAACGAAAGTAAATCCCTGGCTGGCGTCAGCGTGCGGAGCAGAAGGGCAGATCCTCCCGGGACAGCTACAAGCGCGCGGCGCGCTTTCGCGAATGCTCGAATGCCCATGCACTCCGTCGCGCCACAAAACCTTCCGGTGACATCCCAATTCCACCCTCGCGCATCCAGAAAACAGGACCTCTTGGAGGGTCATAATGAAGCAGATTGCATTTGTTTCCGCTTTATTCTTCGTTTTTTCCAGCGGTATCTTCGCCGCAACCACTACAACGAACCAGGCCAATCTTCAGAATTGTCTGAACGGGCTGGGACCTTGCAATCATTCTCTTCTGACGGCTACGCAGTCCAAGCAGATCACCGACCTTCAGCACGACCGGAATCTCTGGGGATGTCTCACCGGGTACGGCGATTGCGATCATTCGCAGTTGACTCCCGCCCAAGCGGCAGAAATGGGAGCCGCGGAACACCGCCGCAATCTTCTCGCCTGTGAGACGACGCTCGGCCTCTGCGATCAGTCCCAGTTGACACCCATCGAGAAACAGCAAGTGGAGAAGATCGCCAAGGAGCAGAACCTGATCAATTGTCAGACGGGCGCGGGAACATGCGACCAATCGCTGCTGACGCCAGAGCAGGCCGAGGAAGTGAAAGGCCTCCTGCACCAGCACAATCTCCTTGCCTGCGAAACAGGCGACGACCTCTGCGACAACTCCTTGCTGACTCCCGGGCAGAAGAAGGATGTCGCGGGAATTGAAACGCAGCGGAACCTGCTCGCCTGTGAAACGGGCCAGGGTTTTTGCGATCCTTCGTCGCTCAACCCGGCGCAAGCTGAACAAGCCGCGCAGGCCAAACAGGAGACGAACGACCTCAACTGTGAGGCAAACGACGGTTTCTGCAACTACTTGATGCTGAATGACCAGGCGAAGGTTGAGACAGGCAAGCCGTCGTCGTGACCTGACCGCAGCAGCGGCTCTCACGAATTTCCGGCAAGACCCTCGGCTAGTTAAACGCTCGAGCTGTCGATAGCAGAAGGAGGCTTCCGCTCGATCGAATACATCGCCACTCGAAAACCTCGATGCGTTGTTTCGCGCTCGAAAAGCATGCCCAGCTTTTCTATAACGTGAATCGACGCCCGGTTTTCCGGCTGAGCGATGGCGACGATTCGGTCGAGCCTCGCGCGATCAAAGCCATCCCGCATGGCCGCGCGCGCGGCTTCCGTAGCGAGTCCTTTGCCCCACCATGACCGCCCGAGCCACCAACCGATTTCGATTTCGCGGGTTCCATCGAGCGGCTGCAAGCCGCAGAACCCCATCATTTCTCCGGCATCATTCTGATTTTCACCCGGCTTGTGCAACAGACGCCAGAAGCAGAAGCCCCTCTGCTCAAAGCCGGAAATCTGGCGATCCACAAGTTCCCGGATGCGCTCGTCCGTCCACGGCTCGCCGTTCGAGATGTAGCGCATCACTTCAGGATCCTGGGCGATCGGCCGCAACTGGAGCCAGTCTTCCGCGCGCCACGGGAGAAGAAGGAGGTGTTCGGTTTCAAGCTTGAATGTCGTCTTCATGTAAAGGACGGCCTGTTTGGGCTCCGGGCCGATGATTCCATCGTGATCAGATGTCCGGCAGTGACGCGCCGTCTCCGATCACGGTCGTCCACTTGCGAACGCGCCAGGAGGTTACGAGTCCGTTCACAACGTACGGATCCTGCCGGGCGAAGTTCTCTGCCGGCTCAGCGGAAGCTCCCCGGAAGACGAGCACGGCGCCGTCGGCCGGATCGGCGAGCGCACCTGCCATGACGAGTTCGCCCCGCTCGAAGGCCTCGCGAGCATGGGAAAGGTGTTTGGCGCGAAATGGCCCGCGTTTCGAAGTGAAGGCGTCAACTACCTCATAAAACAAAATGTAGTGCATGTCCCGCAACTCCTCCCGGCAAAGCATCGAGTCCGCGAACGACGGGCATGCCGAACAAGCGGCGTCCGCCTCATCATACAGGCGTTCTCTTGCGGTCGTTTATGATTCGATTTCGGTACCCCGCGGCTCCTGTGGCAAAGTACGAACGTGATTGGCAGACTTCCAGACACTGTCTCCCCTTCGACCATCCCGTCGAGTTCGCATGCCGGTTCCGGTCCACTCCTGCAAGCGAATAAATTGACGTTCGGGATTGCCATCTTCGCCAGCGCGTTTCTCCTGTTCCAGGTCGAGCCTATGATCGCGAAGATGATCCTGCCGTGGTTTGGAGGCGTGGCGGCTGTCTGGGCCGTTTGCCTGCTCTTTTTTCAGACGACCCTGCTGCTTGGATACCTGTACGCGCACCTGCTGACGCGCCATTTCTCCAGGCGAGCTCAGGCAACAATCCACGCCACGCTTCTGATATTCGGCCTGCTCGCCTTTCGAATCATCCCTCGCGCGGCCTGGAAGCCAAACGGTCCCGAGCATCCCGCGCTGCGGATTCTGTTTCTGTTGTGCGCGACGGTGGGCATACCGTTCTTTCTACTCTCAACCACCAGCCCCCTTCTTCAGGCTTGGTACGCGAGGACTCGCGCCGGAGCGAGGCCGTACCGGTTTTATGCCCTGTCGAACGCAGGCTCGATGCTGGCGCTCGTTACCTATCCGGTGCTGATCGAGCCGTGGATTTCGACTTCGCACCAGGCGCTTGGCTGGTCCGCAGCCTACGCGGGCGTGGCGCTGCTATGCGTTGCCATAGCGGTGTTCTGGCGGAGGGGGCTGCCGGATTCGCCGAACTCTGCCGGCTCGGCCGAAGCCGGGCCTCCAGTTGGACGCATTCCTCTGCGCGCGCGCGTGCTCTGGCTGGCGCTCGCGGCGTGCAGTTCGGTGCTGCTGCTCGCGGTCACCAACCACATCGCCCAGAACATCGCCTCCGTTCCTTTTCTGTGGATTCTTCCGCTCAGCTTGTACCTGCTGAGCTTCATTCTTTGCTTCGACGCGCGAGGCTGGTACCACCGCGGCGTTTTTTTGAGGCTGCTGGGCATCGCAATCGGCGGCATGACGTATGCGCTCTCGCCATCGTTTGCGGGGCTGCCCTGGAAAGCCTTGATCGCGCTGTTCTGCGCCGGATTTTTCGTGTGCTGTATGTTCTGTCATGGCGAGCTCGAACGCCTGAAGCCCCCGCCGGAACACCTCACGGCGTTTTACTTGATGTTGGCTTTCGGCGGCGCCGTTGGCGCGCTGTTTGTCGCGCTGGTTGCCCCTAGAATCTTCCCGGGCTACTACGAACTGCACTGCGGCCTGGGCCTCTGCGCGATTCTTGTGTTCGTGGTGCATTACCGGGATCCCCACAGCCGCTTTCGCGGTGGCTGGCGGAACCCTGCCTGCGTGGTGCTTGCAGGCCTCGTGGTGGCGGTGCTCGCGAGTTTGTTCGTCACCGCCCGCGAGCAATCCGCCGGCACGCGGCTGATGGCGCGCAATTTCTACGGCATGCTTCGCGTTATCGACGACAGGCTCCCGAACGTCGTGTTTCGCGGGGATCGGCCGGAATGGAACCACGATCCGCGGTACCGGAAGCTGATGAACGGCACGATTGATCATGGGTGGCAGTTCTTGAATCCTGCCCGCCGGCGCGAGCCTACGACTTACTACGGCGAGAATTCGGGAGTGGGCATCGCGTTGCGCGCGGCACGCGAAGAGCGAACGTTGCGCGTCGGCGACATTGGCCTGGGCGTCGGCACAGTCGCCACGTACGCCAGGCCGGGCGACTCCTACACCTTCTATGAGATTAATCCCCTGGTGATCAGAGTCGCGGGCCGGGATTTCACCTTTCTGCACGATTCGCCCGCAAGCGTCACGATCGTGCCCGGCGACGCGCGTCTTTCGCTCGAACGCGAGCAGCCACAGAATTTCGACGTTCTGATACTGGACGCTTTCTCCGGCGATTCCATTCCTGTGCATCTGCTGACGCGCGAAGCCTTCCTCCTCTATTTTCACCATTTGAAACGCGACGGCGTGCTGGCCGTGCACGTCTCGAACCAGTATCTGAACCTGGAGCCCGTGGTGGCGGCTGCGGCCGCGCGGCTGGGCAAAGAAGCGGTGATCGTGAATCATGAAGTTGGCATGTCGGAGGGCGTTTACTCCTCGACATGGATTCTCCTGGGAAGCCGCGACGGGTTCCTGGGCCGGTTCCAGATCGAAAAGGCCGGCCAAATCCTCCCTGAGAACGGATCGGATGCGCAACTTTGGACGGACGACTACAGCAGCCTCTGGCGCGTGCTGAAGTAGCCTCGATTCGAACCGAAGGGAAATACCGCGAACTGAACCAAAACCGGAGTGGTGGCGGGTCTCAAGACCGCCCATGAAACTATCGCTTCCTTTTCTTGCTCACCTTTTCTCCCCTTGACAGTCTAGAGTAAACAGGTATTCTCCTCTGGATACTCTAGAGGAGAAGCGGAATGATTGACAAGCCAAGCGCTCTCGTTCAAGGCACGCTGGACATGCTCATCTTGAAGACGCTTGCCCTCGAGCCGCTGCACGGCTGGGGAATCGCGCAGCGGATCGAACAGATCAGCCGCGGCGTGTTCCAGGTGAACGCAGGCTCGCTGTTTCCCGCCTTCCGGCGTCTCGAACGCGCGGGGCTGATCGACGGCGAATGGCGCGCCACCGAGAACAATCGCCGCGCCAAGTACTACGCGCTGACGAAGCAGGGCCGCAGGAAGCTCGAAGCCGAAACGAAGGAATGGACGCGGCAGATCGCCGCAATCACACGCATCCTCGAAGCCCAGGGCTAAGCACGGGCTTGGCTATTTCACTCAGGGCGGCGAGCCTTCTTTGCAGCATCGGGAAGCGGCGTGCTGCCGCGAATTCACGCTGAACGCCGAGGTGGATGAATGGCGCTGATCCGTAATCTGGCGGCTGGCATAAGGGCGCTGTTCCGCAAAGAGAAAGCGAACGCGGAGCTCGACGAAGAACTGCGCGATTACCTCGACGCGGCGATCGCGCAGAAGCTGGAGGGAGGTATGAGCCAGAAAGAAGCGCGGCGCGCAGCGGGGCTCGAAATAGGCAGCCCCGACGCCGTCCGAGAAGAAGTTCACGCGGCCGGATGGGAGAGCATCGTCGAGACATTCTGGCAGGATTTCCGCTTCGCCCTGCGCATGTTGCGCAAGTCGCCGGGCTTCACCACGGTCGCCATAGCTACGCTCGCTCTCGGCATCGGCGCAACAACTGCAATTTTCAGCGTCGTGAACACCGTTCTGCTCCAGCCGCTGCCTTACAAGGATGCCGGCCGGCTCGTGGCCATTTGGGGTTCGAACAAAGCCCGCGGGTACACCCTGGATCTCATTTCCGTTCCTGACCTTCTGGACTGGAAGTCTCAAAATCGCGTCTTCGAGAGCATGGGTGCGGCCACAGACGAGATGTATACGCTTACCGGAGCCGGGGAGCCCTATGGGGTGATCGGGTATGCATTTTCGCCGAGCTTCTTCGACGTTCTCGGCGTGCCGCCGCTGCTTGGAAGGACGTTCGCGACCGACGAGACGCAACCCGGCAAAAGCCACGTAGTCGTGCTCAACTATCGCCTCTGGAAGACGCGCTTCGGCGCGGATCCCGGCATCCTCGGAACAAACGTCTTTCTGGACGGGCAGAGCTACACCGTGATCGGCGTGATGCCGCGTTCATTCCAATATCCCGAAAGCGTGATGCTTTGGACGCCTCTGACCATCACTCCGAACGCGGCGAAAGACCGCAGCATGCGCTGGGTCCGCGTGATGGCGCGATTGAAACCCGGCGTCACGATGACGCAAGCCTCCGCCGAGATGAATACCATTGCGGCGCGTCTTCAGGCCGAATATCCAACTACGAACAAAGACTATTCCGTGACGCTCGAATCCTTGCGCCACTTGATATCAGGGGACGTTCGCACTCCTCTCTTCGTTCTACTGTGCTCCGTATGCCTTGTCCTGCTGATTGCCTGCGCGAACATTGCCAACCTGCTTCTGTCGCGAGCCACCGCGCGGCAGCGTGAAATCGCCATACGCGCCGCACTGGGCGCCAGCCGCTTTCGGGTGGTGCGGCAGTTCCTGACCGAAAGCATTCTGCTCTCGGTCATCGGCGGAGGACTGGGATTGCTGGTCGCCTACTGGGGAGTCGGCGAGTTGGTTGCGATGTTTCCCACCACCATTTCGAATCTCAGCATCCCGCGCGTCGAATCGATTCCAATCGACCGCTGGGTCCTCGGATTTGCGCTGCTGGTGTCTGTTGTCACGGGGCTTGTATTCGGGCTCGTCCCGGCATTAAGAGCTAGCCGCGTCAGTCCTGACCAATCGTTGAAGGAATCCGGCAGGACGGGCGCTGGCGGTTCGCAGAGCAAACGTTTTCGCAACGCGCTCGTCGTGGCTCAAGTCGCGTTCTCTCTTCTGTTGCTTACCTCGGCTGGCCTGATGATCAAGAGCTTTCTCCATCTCGTGCGCGCCGACCTCGGATTTCAACCCGATCAGGTACTCACGATGCGCGTTCTTCTTCCGAGTTATAAGTACAAGACTCCCGTACAGGAACGCTCATTTGGCGATGAGGCGTTGAGCCGCATCGAGGCGCTCCCCGGGGTGAAGACCGCGGGAACCGTTACCTTCCTTCCCCTAAGCGGCTGGTGGGGCACGCGAGAAGTCTCCATCCCCGGACGCCCTGTTGATCCGCAAAAGATGAACCCTCAGCCGGTCTGGGGTTCTGTCTCTCCCGGCTATTTCAGCGCCATGAGGATTCCGTTGCTCGAGGGCCGCTCTTTCACTGCACAAGACAGCGACACATCTGCGAAGGTCGCAATCATCAGTGCAACGCTCGCCCGGCAGCTCTGGCCGAATCAGGATCCCATCGGAAGGGAAGTGGCAATCGACGGCTTCGATGGCGCCCGCCGCGTGGTCGGAGTTGTGGGCGACGTCTACCAACTCGGGCTCGGCGCGCACGAATCGGACGCTTCCGACGTGAAGACGGAGGTGTACGTCCCGTTCGACCAGGAGCCCACGCATCTGCTTTGCTTTGCAATTCGAACCGCCGGCGACCCCTTAAGCATCGCGAAAGCCGCGCAGTCTCAGATATGGGCGATCGACAAAGGCCAAGCCGTCTCTTTCGTGGAGAGCATGGACGAGCTCGCCGCCGACAGTCTGGCATTGCAGAAAGCGAGCGTGATTCTGCTCGCCATCTTTGCCGGACTCGCGTTGATGCTTGCGTCAATCGGCATTTACGGAGTGATCTCCTATTCCGCGAGCCGCCGGACACATGAGATCGGGATCCGCATTGCCCTGGGTGCGCACTCGTCCGATGTGCTTCGCCTCGTTGTGGGCGAGGGCCTCATTCTGGCGTTAGCCGGGGTCCTGCTCGGAATCGCCGGCGCATTTGCTCTCACGCGGTTTCTGTCCAGTTTGCTTTATGGAGTCGGAGCTGCCGATCCGCTGACCTTTCTTGCGACAGCGCTCATTCTGCTCTTTGTCGCACTGATTGCTTGTTACATCCCGGCGCGGCGCGCGATGCGAGTCGACCCCGTGGTCGCGCTTCGCTACGAATAACTCATGGTTCTTCGAACATCACCCGGCGTTTTGAGTCCGATCCGCTATGAGGAAAACGATGATCTCTCTCCGCAGTCTGATGAAGGGTTTCCATTCGCTGTTCCGGACATCGAAAGCGAACGCGGAGCTCGATGAAGAACTGCGCGATTACCTCGACGCGGCGATCGCGCAAAAGGTGAAAGAGGGAATGAACGAGAGCGAAGCACGACGCGCCGTGCGGCTCGAAATGGGCAGCCGCGACGCGGTCCGAGAAGAAGTTCACGCGGCCGGATGGGAGAGCATCGTCGAGACATTCTGGCAGGATTTTCGCTTCGCCCTGCGCATGTTGCGCAAGTCGCCGGGCTTCACCACGGTCGCCATAGCTACGCTCGCTCTCGGCATCGGCGCCAATACCGCTCTATTTTCCGTCGTCAACGGCGTATTGCTGAATCCGCTTCCGTATCCGCATCCCGAGCAACTGGTCACCATCCACGAGAGCAAGCCCAATTTCCGGACTGGCTCGATTTCCTATCCGAATTTTCTCGATTGGCAGAAGGACAATCACACGCTCTCCGCGATGGCTGTCTCGCGGCCGAGCTCCTTCAATCTGACCGGCGCCGGCCCGGCCGAGCAGTTGACCGCGCAATTCGTCACCTCCGATTTTTTTTCGATTCTCGGAGTTAAGCCGCTCCTGGGCCGCACCTTCGTTCGCGCCGACGACCAGCGCGGCTCGGCTCCCGTCGCGCTCATCAGTGAAGGCCTCTGGAAACGGAAATTTGCCGGCGCGGCCAATGCTGTCGGAGAGACTCTCACGCTGGATGGCAGGGGCTTCACGATTGTTGGAGTGATTCCCTCGGGGTTCGATCTGCGCCTCGGTAACTTCGAGCCCGGCGAAATTTACGTTCCGGTCGTTCAATGGACGAACAACCTGCTCTTCAATCGAGGCGCTGGGCTCGGCTTCCACGGCATTGGACGCCTGAAGCCCGGATTCACCATTGATCAGGCGCGCGCGGATTTCGAGCGGGTCACGGCAAACCTCGCTGCCGCCTTTCCAAATTTTGACCAGGACGTTGGCGCTCCGCTGATCCCGTTAAAACAGTCCATGGTTGGCCGCGTCCAGCCGGTCCTGCTCGTTCTTTTTTGCGCCGTAGGCTTCGTCCTCCTGATTGCCTGTGTCAACATCGCCAACCTCCTCCTCGCCCGGTCCGGGAACCGCTGGCGCGAATTCGCCGTGCGGTCCGCTCTGGGAGCGGGCAAATCCCGCTTGACGCGACAGCTTCTCACCGAAAGCACTCTTCTCGGCCTGGCCGGCGGAGCGCTCGGGCTGCTCCTTGCTGCCTGGGGCACGCAAGCCGCCCTGGGCGCGTTGCCGGAATCCGTGCCGCGAGCTGGCGAGGTGGGTATCGACTTCCACGTGCTCCTATTCACGATTGCAATCGCCTTCTTCGCAGGCATCGTGTTCGGCCTGATTCCAGCCGTAAAGCTTTCGCGCACGAACCTGCAGGACAAATTGAAGGAAGGCGGTCGTGGCGCGAGCGGCTCCCGTCATCGAACGCACAGCGTTCTGGTAGTCGTCGAGATGGCGCTGGCGCTTGTGCTTCTGGTCGGCGCGGGACTCATGTTGCGCACCCTCGTCCGGCTCTGGGACGTAAATCCCGGCTTCGATCCTCATAACGTGTTGGAGTTCGGCTTCTCGCTTCCGCCTTCCATGTCCCAGAGCAGTCCGGCAGCCATTCGGGCTGCGTTTCGCGACGTGGAAGCTACCATCGCCGCAACCCCGGGGGTTGATGCTGTCGCCATGAGCTGGGGAGCATTTCCTATGGGCGGCGACGACGAGTGGACCTTTTGGCTCGAGGGGCAGGCCAAACCCGCCAACCAAAGCGGCATGGATATGGCCCTGGATTACGTGGTCGCCCCGGACTACCTC
>DATEKA010000038.1:0-32750 GCA_035277685.1 Candidatus Acidiferrales bacterium | reverse complement strand
GGTCGAGGCGCGCAAGGCAGCGTTGATCCCTGACGTGCTGCTTTTCTGCGAGCATCCGCACGTCATCACGCTGGGACGCAACGGCAAGCGCGAGAATCTGCTGGCGGGAAATCGGCTGCTCGCGCAAATGAATGTCGAGTTTCATCCATCGGACCGTGGGGGTGACATCACTTATCATGGACCGGGGCAGGTTGTCGCGTACCCGATCCTGGATTTGACCGAACACCGGCGCGACGTGCGGTGGTACGTCGAGCAACTCGAAGAGACGATGATTCGCGCGAGCGCAGAGCTTGGTGTTCATGCCAGGCGCGTAGAAGGATGGCATGGAATTTGGGTTGAAACGCCGGCTGGTGCGGAAAAACTCGGCGCGATTGGCGTGCACGTGAGCCGCTGGGTGACGTCGCACGGTTTTGCATATAACGTATCGAGCGACCTGCGCTATTTCGATCTGATCGTGCCGTGCGGAATTTCGGGGCGTCGCGCGACATCGCTCGAAAGGCTGCTCGGGGGCGTCGTGCAGGCGGCCCAAGTGCGGGAAAAGCTGACGACCCGATTCGGAGACGTCTTTGCGCGCGAGATGGTTGCCGTGAAAATGGAAGAATTGGAAGGAGCGATCGGGGCGTCGCGTCCGGACGAGGAGAAGAACGAATTGATGTCTATCGGAGCTGAAGTCGTCAAGGGAAGCCGCGCATGAGCCACCCGGCCGGTCGCGAGCTGCGGCGCGAGCAGTATCTCGATCTCTACTACTACATGCAGCTCAACCGGCAACTGGAAGAGCGCATGGTGCGGCTGTTCCGTCAGAACAAGATAGTAGGCGGGCTGTACTCGAGCCTTGGTCAGGAAGCGATTTCAGTGGGAACGGCGTATGCCCTCGAGCCGCGCGACTGGCTGGCGCCCATGATCCGCAACATCGGCGCGCTGTTGGTGAAGGGATTCAAGCCGCGCGACATTTTCACGCAGCACATGGCGAAATACACGTCGCCAACGCGGGGCAAAGATGGCACGAGCCATTTCGGCGATTTGAAGGTGCGGCACACTGTGTCGCCAATCTCGATGCTGGGCGACCTGATTCCGGTGATGACGGGCGTCGCGATGGGCGGGCGCTACCTGGGCCAGAACATCGTTACGATGACGTGGATCGGCGACGGCGGCAGCTCGACGGGAGCGTTCCACGAGGGGCTGAATTTTGCGGCGACGCAGAAGGCGGCTCTGGTGCTGGTGCTTGAAAATAATCAGTGGGCCTATTCGACGCCGGTGACGCGCCAGGTTCCACTGAAGGATCTGGCGGACCGGGCCAAGGCGTACGGAATTTACAGCGCGGTCGTTGACGGGAACGATGTGGTTGCCGTTTACGATACGACGAAGGACGCAGTGGACCGCTGCCGGGCGGGGAACGGGCCCGTCCTGATCGAAGCGAAGACCATGCGCATGAAGGGTCATGCGCAGCACGATCCCGCCGAATACGTCCCCAAGGAAATGTTCGACTACTGGAAGGCGCGCGACCCGATCCCGCGCTATGAGAAATATCTGACGGAAAACAAAGTCTGGGACGCCACAAAGAAAGCCGAGATCGACGCGCGCATCGAGCGCGAACTCGATGCGGACCAGAAATTCGCGGAAGAATCGCCGCTGCCGCCGCCAGAACTGGCGGAAGAAGGCGCCTACTGCGAGGGCTGCCACAAGATCGAAGCCGAATGGAAGCGACCGAAGGAAGAAGTGAGGCCGCCGAAATCGAGCATTCAGGCGGAATGGACCGCGCCGAAGCTCGGTGGTCTCGCTGCGGATTTCATCGCCAAAGCGGAGATTCCCGGCGCGAAGGAAGCGGCCGCTGGCGATCGAAGCGCAACGCTCGGAGCGATTTCGGCTGCCGCCGGGGCGAGCGCGGCTGCGGCGAGCACAAGAACGTCGAATCCCTCGAGCAGCGCCGGCGGGAAAGCGGCAAGCAAGCCGGCCGAGCAGGTGGACGTCGCGACCGCGGCGCCCTTGCGCGTTCCGTTTGGGCGCGGCCCGAACGACAGAGAGTTCGAGCGGGAGCGAGACGAAGCGCGGCGGAAGAAGGAAGACCAGCGCCACTCGGGTGGACGGCACAAGCGGAGGAAGCGCTGATGGCCGCCATTACAATGCTCGAAGGCATTCGCCAGGCGCTATTCGAAGAGATGGACCGGGATCCGGCGGTCGTCGCGCTTGGGGAGGACATTGGCGTTTACGGCGGCGCGTTCAAGGTGAGCGAGGGCCTGCTCGCACGATTCGGGCCGGAACGCGTGATTGATGCGCCGATCAGCGAGACGGCCATCGTCGGCGCGGCGTGCGGGATGAGCTATCTCGGCTTGCGGCCGGTGGCCGAAATGCAGTTCATCGATTTCATCGCCTGCTGCTTCAACCAGGTGACGAACTTCGTCGCGAAGTCGCACTATCGTTGGGGCGCGCCCGTGCCGATTGTTTTGCGCGGCCCGTCGGGCGGTGGCGTGCATGGTGGACCATTCCATTCGGCCAATCCCGAAATGTATTTCGTGCACACGCCGGGACTGAAGGTGATTTATCCCTCGACCGTGTACGACGCGAAAGGCCTGCTGAAGTCGGCGATCCGGGATAATAATCCCGTGCTCTTCTTCGAGCACAAGTTCCTTTATCGCCGGGTGAAGGAAGAAATTCCGTCCGACGACTTTACGGTGCCCATCGGCAAGGCCGCTGTCCGCCGCGAAGGGCGCGACCTGACCATCATCAGCTACGCGGCCATGGCGCACACCGCGCTCGAGGCCGCGGAACGGCTGGCCAAAGAAGGAATCGAGGCGGAAGTGATTGATCTACGCACGTTGCTTCCGCTGGACGGCGAGACCATACTGAATTCCTTGAAGAAGACGAACAAGCTGCTCATCGTGCACGAGGATACCCGGACCGGCGGCATCGCCGGGGAGATCGCGGCCATCGTTTGCGAAGGCGCGTTCGACGAACTCGACGGGCCGATCATGCGAGTCACCGCGCCGGACACGCCGGTGCCGTATTCGCCGCCGCTCGAAGAACGCTTTTTGCCGAATGCGGAAAAGGTTGTCGCAGCCGCTCGCGAATTGGCAAAATATTAGTTCGGGAAATGAGTGCGGCGGTTTAACGCGGCATGCCCCCGCGAGCGGTTATTCTTCCTATCTATTGGAGGGAATGATGGAAGTTGTGATGCCCCAGATGGGCGAAAGCATTTTCGAAGGCACAATTACGAAATGGCTGAAGAAGCCCGGCGATAAGATTGACCGGGACGAGCCGCTCTTCGAGATTTCGACGGACAAAGTGGACGCGGAGATTCCGTCGCCCGCCGCCGGCGTGCTGAAGGAAGTGAAGGTCAGCGAGGGCCAGACCGTGCCGGTGCAAACCGTCGTCGCGGTGATCGATGCGGACGGAGCGGGCGCACAGGCTGCGCCACCCGCTCCCGCTCCGGCAAAACCCCAAGCCGCCGCACAGCCCCCGGCGGTGGCTTCGCAGAAAGCCGAGCCCGCAAAGCCAGCGGCGGTTCCGGCTCAGCCGATTCCCGTCTCCCCGAAACCCGCCGCGCCGGCGGCCGCGGCCGCTTCCGGAGAGAAGATTCGCAGTTCGCCGCTCGTCCGGCGGATGGCGCGAGAGCACAACATCAACCTTTCGGAAGTTCCGGGAACTGGCGCGGGCGGTCGCGTGAGCAAGAAGGACATCATGCAGGCCATCGAGGGCGGCGGAGAAACAGAAGCCGCCGCAGCGCCCAGCGCCCCGATTCCGTTCCGCGCACCGGCAGCGCCTCCGCCGGCTCCTCCCGCGAGCGGCGCCGGCGCGGCTGCGGCTCGTCTTGAAACAGCGGTCGCGCGCGAAAAGCTCTACTTCGGGAACTACGAAGTGCAGCCCATGTCGGTTATGCGCCAGAGGATCGCCGAGCACATGGTGCTATCGAAGCGCGTCTCGCCGCACGTGTACTCCGTTGACGAAGTGGACGTCACGGGAATCGCTGCGTTGCGCGCGAAAACGAAGGAGAAATTCGAGCAGGCGGCGGGCACGAAACTGACGTTCATGCCGTTCTTCGTCCGCGCGGCGGTGGAAGGTCTGCGCGCGTATCCCACCGTCAATTCTTCCGTAGATGGTACGAACATCGTCCTCCACAGGGAGTGCAACATCGGCATCGCGGTCGCGCTGGATTGGGGGCTGATCGTGCCCGTGGTGAAGAACTCCGAGGAGAAGAATTTCCTGGGGATCGCGCGGTCGATCAACGATCTCGCCGAGCGCGCCCGCGGAAAAAAGCTGAAGCCGGACGAAGTGGCCGAAAGCACTTTCTCCATCACCAATCCGGGAGTTTTCGGAGGGCTGTTCGGCCTTCCGGTCATCAACCAGCCGAACGTGGCGATTCTAGGCGTCGGCGCGATTGAGAAGCGGCCGGTGGTGATCGAGGACGCCATCGCCATCCGTTCGATGGTTTACCTGACGCTGTCGTACGATCACCGCGTGGTGGACGGCGCCACAGCGCACCAGTTCATGCACAAAGTGAAGCACACGCTCGAGAACTGGACCGAAGCGATCCTGTAAGACCTCACTCTTGTAGGTCCACGAGGCGCGGCGCTGGAAGTTACCTTCGTAGGTAGAAATGCGTGAACAGCCGGGCTGAGGAACGGCTTTTGATTTGCAGCCTCCGTTGGCGCTCCGAATGGTGTTTGGGGAATTGGCAAAGCGCCGCTGCCCTGCTAACAACAACTCTACCGATCCGGATTGTGCAATACAGCTCTGTGACGTTCCACTGCCACTAGGCTGGGAGCGTCCGATATTCACCGCCAGTCTAAGATGATTTGCAAGTGTGCTTTGAATACGCCGGTTCGCCGGCGTTCCCTCGAAGCACAAATGGAGGCTACAAAACAAAAGTCTCCGGATTTTCTGGCTTCCTTAGTCTAGAGTCTAGGGAAATCGCACGGCCTACTTACTGAAGGCGCTGCTTCAATTCGTCCGCAAATTTCTCCACCCGGTTCAACGGGACGATACCGATGCCGCTGTCTTCGAAGAGGCGCGCGACAAAAACGTGCCGCCGGTCGCTTCCGGCGGGGTCGGCTTCCGTGATAGCGGTGAATTCGCAATTCGGGATGCGCGCGCGGACGCGGCCCGCCGTGTAGGCCAGCACCTTGGCCTGAGAGGGGTCGCGATTGATCGCCACGACGTGCAGAAACCCGCGAACGCCATTCTGATAACCGTAGTCGAACCGGAACGAGTCTCCGGCCTCGGTGAATTCCTCGACGGGAATGCGGCGTTCCAGACGCGGAACGCGGTGCCGCCGGAACACGTCCTCGATCCGCGCCTTTATCCATCCGCGCGTGCTTTCGAGGATTCCTCCTCGCGCGCGAGGCGGCGGGGCCACGCGCTCGTGGTAAAGGCGCTCGAAGGCGCTCTCGAAATCCTCGGCGGTCAGCCCTTCGACGGGAGTGAACTGGAGCAGGTTTGCGAGTGTGGGCTCGAGTGTCGAGATGAGGGAAGCGCCATTCACGCGAGGCGCCTGCAGCATGGCGTTGAAGTCGGCGGGAAGCTGGCGCAGGATTCTCTCATCGGCGTTCGGGTGCAGCCGGCGGACGCGCGCGATCTCCGCGGCTTCCTCGATCACGCGAATCGACTGGCGCGTGCCATCGGTATTTTCCAGAAAAATCCCGATGTTCACCCATTCGTCGCGGATCAGGTTCGGCGTGTAGCGCAAGACGCGATAGCGAAATGTAGGCATGGTCACTTCCAGTTGGGAAAGGGCTGTGCGCTGGACTTCCAGGCCGCGATCACCAGCTCGCGCGCCAGCGAACGCCGTTTCCAGAGACGTTCCAGCAGGTTGTTCAGCGCGTCGGCGTCGTCATCGTACCACTCCGGAGGAATCTCGCTCTGGATTTCGTCGAGCGCGGCCTCCCCGACGCGGCTCTCGATCCGCGAAAGCCAGGGCTCGAACGAATCAATACCCGTCACGCCCGCATACACGCGGTGCCGCAGGTAAATCCCGCGAAGTGGCGCATCGGGAAAATTCCATTCGCCCGCATTGAAGCAGAACCCGTTATCGATCATCTGCGCGCGGTACCGGGCGTCTCCGGCCGGGCGGAAGAAAATTGCCTGCCGGCCGTTCGTGTTGCAAGTCCACTTGTCGAACGCGAGCATGCCCGCGAAGTCGCGAAGATTTTCCACTTCCTCGAGAGCCGTTTCAGGGAGGAAGTCGTAAACCGCCGTTTCCGCGGGAGACCCCGGATATCGCGACCCGAATTGTCTTCCCGCGCGGCACGCCGCGCGTCCCCGCCCGAGCTGCATTACCAGGTCTTCGGTGTTCGCGATCAGCTCCTCCGGGACGTCGATCACCTCGGGCGGCGCGGCCGGAAGCCCCAACCGGGCCGCCAATCGTGTTGCAAGCAATTCGTTCGCCAGAATCCGCACGCCCTGCGGATTGTTCTGGAACTTAACGATGTAATAGCTTCCGTCCTCGCAGCGCATCAAATGCGACTGCGCGCCGCCCCGCATCCTCCGTATACGCTCCAGCGCCTGCTTCATTGCGCGCGTATGCTATCGGCGCGGGCACGTGCACAGCAATAAATATTTCGTTTCTGGGACGCGGAATCCGAATTGGTCAACCGGACATCCCGGTGTGCAGACTTCGCGCGCGGCGGAGTGTGCCGGAATGAAGCACGTGGGAGTCAACCGGCGGAAAGATCGTCTTCGAAAAACGTTCGAGAAATTCCAGGCGAGCATCCGAGCGAAACGAGCCGCCCCACCGTCCCAGCCAAACCGCGCGGACCGAAGATCAGGGAGCCGGGTTTCTCCGGCTCCCGAGACCTCATCCTGAAAATCCTCGAAGGCCTGAGCGTCAGCGTTTCTTTCGCTTCTTGGTTTTCTTGGCGCTCTTCTTGGCGCGAGCCTTTTTCTTGGGCTTCGCTTTGGCCTTGACTTTCTTCTTCGGGGCGGCCTTCTTAGCCTTTTTCCTGGCGGGCGGAGCTTGTCTGCGGGCAGGAGCCTCTGACGGCGTTTCCGGCTCTTCCTCACCCACTCCTATTTCAACGATCGTCTCGTCGCCTTCTTCGATGACGTCTCGGTCCCGCGGCTGTTCCAGACCCTCGTCTTCCTCGTCGTAGCGGGGCAATTCGTCATCGTCATCATTCATTTTGGCGTAGAACATTCCTTCCTCCGTGGGTCTGCGGCCTGGCGGATGGCCATAGACTGTCTCGGGCGCTTATAAACGGAGTCTCTCAGCTTTGTCAAGGAGCAAGCGGCTAGAGACCCTTCGAGAGGCCAGAGGGGCACCGCCGCCCTGGCCGTCTTACCGGCTGGGAGCCCGGCTAATGGTCAGATAAGTCCAGTATTTGTAGATACTTACCTGGGAAGAACACACGCTATACTTAGCGCTGGATGCTCAACACATCTCCAGCCTTGAGCTCGCGGTCGCTCAGGAAGGGATTCGACTCCCTCAGGGCCGAAATCGTGGTGCCGTACTGCCGCGCGATGGAATATAGCGTTTCCCCGCGTTTCACTCTGTGGTGTACCGGATCACCGCTCGCCACGTGGGACTTCGTGGATACTTCCCGCACGCGGGTCTCCGCCGGTCGAGAACTCGCCGCCGGTTCTCCGCCCGCATAGATCCGCAGCCTGGCGCCCGGCCGCACCCGGCCGCCTCGAATGTGGTTCCAGCGCTTCAGCTCATAAACTGTCACGTCAAACCTGCTGGCGATCGCGTCGAGCGTCTCGCCGCGGTGCACGCGATAGTGCACCAGGCGAGGACGGGCGGGTGCCAGCGGAACAGTCAGCAGAAAACCACCCGGAACAGTTGTCTGGGAATCCAGGTGATTCGCGTTCTCCAGCGCAGTCAGTGTTACGTGGTAGGTGTGCGCGATGTCCTGAAGCGTCTCGCCGCTCTCCACCTGGTGCAGCCGCCAGCTCGTCCACTTGTCTTCGGGAACCTGTTGTATGTTCTGTTCGAACTTCTCCGCGGCGCCTTGTGGAACCTTCAACGCGAACTGCGGGTCTGCCGGCGTTACGTTGCGCAGCAGTTCCGGATTCAGGTCGCGAATGGCGTCCACGTCCGCGCCCGTGGCGTCCGCCACCAGGTGAAGGTTGATCGACTGGCCCGGCCGGATGGTCTCAAAGGGCTCCGGCTGTTGCGGGTCCACCTGGATGCCGTACATCACCGGGTCTTTGGCCACGAGAGCCAGGGCGATGATGATCGGCACGTAGTTCTCCGTCTGGCGAGGCAGTGCGTGTAGTTTCTCGAGCTCCCAAAAATCGGCGTAGCCGGTGCGCTCGATGGCGCGCGTCACGTTCAGCGGGCCCGAATTGTAGGCCGCCATCGCCAGATACCAGTCGCCGAACATCTGGTACAAATCGCGAAGATGATGAGCGGCGGCGCGCGTGGCCTTCTCCGGATCGCTACGCTCGTCCACCCAGTAACTCCGGTCCAGATCGTATTCCTCGCCGCGGAAGGGCATGAATTGCCAGATACCGCGCGCGCCCACCCGTGAGACCGCGTCGGGCAGGAACGCGCTTTCCGCCTGCGCGAGATAAATCAGGTCCGTCGGAACGCCTTCCTGCTTCAGCACCGTCCGAATCATGCCGCCGTATCGCGTGGCGCGGCTCAGCCCGCGCTCGACGATCGCGCGCCCGCGCTGCGTGGTGAAAAAGCTCAGATACTGGAGAACCGAAGGATTGACGGTCAGCGGCAAGTCGTGCTGCACCCGGATCAATTCGCTTTCCGCGGCGTGCTCCAGGCGCGGGTCTCCCGGCGGAAGCGTCAGGTCCGCAATTTCATCAATCGGGGCGGGCATGCTCGGCGTCTCCGCCTCCTCTTGTTCGGCACTCTGCGTCTCATCCGTCTCGTAGTCTTGGATAGCCTCGCCGAGCTGATCGAACAGGTGCGACAACTTCTGATCGAAATCCACCTGAAAACCGCTCGTCACGATCAGGTTAACGCCATGCTCGAAATCGGCCTTGGCCATTTCGATGTCGCCGGCCTTGTACTCAGCCTGGCCGATCTCGTAGCTCCGGCGGACTTCTTCTACCAGGATTTCGATCGCAGGCCGGGTGTCCTCGAGCGGAACAAAATTGAGGCGCCGGGCAGGAAAGGGAAGCGGCTCGCTTCTGGAGACCGCCGGCAGCTGCGGGGCGGGAGCGGGAGGCTGTACGCGCACCTGCCTGACGCTCTCCTCGCATCCGGCCGCGAATACCATCCCGGCCGCCAGCGTGACGATCAATGTCGCGCGATGTTTCATGGTTCCTGGCGCTGCTCGCTTTGGCTTAAGACTAATGCCGGCAGGCCGCAACGGCGAGTCGCCGCACGACCTCCGGCTCACAAAATGGTATGAACTCTGCGCCGCTGCGTCAATGGGACTTTGGGACAGTTGCCATTTACCAAGTCAGGACACGCTAGTCTCGGGTCGCGTCGCCAAAGGAGGCCCAGATCCGAACCCGCCTCTCACTGTTGCGGTATACCGGTCGCGTCGGGAATCTTCGGCTCGCCGATCTTTTGGCTCGCCCCGACCGCGAACAGCTTGTAGTTCTCGAAGCTATGACGCCGATAGTACTCGTGCCGCCGAAAGTCGATGTAGATTTCCGCGCTTTTCGGCAGCCACAGTTGCGTTTTCCCCGTCTTGAACTCAACCGGTCCGTAATCCACGGATTGGTGCTGCTGCCTCAATTGAATCGCTGGTACCGGGTTCAGGAGATCCGCCTCCAGGTGAACGATTTGAAACTTGTCCGCTGAAATCCACGCACGCCCTTTCAAAGCTACCCAGTATTCCGCGTTCGTAAAGGCATAGGTCAGAAAGCGGGCCGGCTTGTCCGGCCGCTGTCGAAAGTAAACCAGCCAGGTCGCGCGCCCTTTCCATTCGCTCAGCCCCTCGCAAGTCATACGGTAATCGGCGATGAAGGCGGGATGGAACACCAGGGCAAGAGCGGCGAGGCCGCTTGTGGCGATATGGTTGGAGAAGTCCTTGTCGTCGGCGAGCGACCTGCGTGATTCGTTGACCGCCAGCCCGGCCCCTTTGTTCTCTGAAATCGAAGCTATGTAGTCGAACTTGCGCTTTGCGGCGCTCTTGGGTTTGCCCGATGAATCGAGCTCTTCATCGAGCACCTGTTCGGTCGCTTCGAACCGGCCCACATTGTCCACCAGTTGTTCGGCATTCCGCGTCGCGCCGTGAATCACTTCGGTCGCCGGGCACACAACTCCGGCGGCGAGCGTCAGCTTTTCGTCATCCACGCCAGCGGGGTGCCACGTCGGTATGGATAACCCCGCTTCGGGCGCGCTTACCGGAAGCGCCGCCGGTGGTGCAGCCGGCAGAGGCAGCGCCGAGACTTCCTGATACTTTGGTTCGGGCGCCTGCAACTGGGCGATCAGTTTCCGGACAGGTTCCGCGAGCGGACTCTTCGGATCCTCCTGTAAGTACGTCTGAAGCGCCTCGACCGCCTCCTTGTTCCGGCCCAGATTCGCGAGCGCCTGTCCCAGAACAAGCTCCGCCGCAACTGCTGCGCCTTTCCCTTTGCGGATTGCTAACTCGGCCTGTTCTCTGGATTTTTCGAATTCACCGTTTTTGAAATATGCTTGGGCCAGCAGCCAGTGAGCCGTCCAGAATCCCGGGTCAGCCGCGACCGTCTGTTCCAGAGGCGTGATCGCGTTCTTATAGTCCTTCTTCCATAACCTCAACTCGCCGAGCATCGTCAGCGCGCGCACATGCTTGGGATTTATGGTGACGGCTTTGTTCAAGTAGCCTTCCACTTCGCCCGTCCGGTTTGTCTTCGAGCACACCACGGCCATCAGGTAGTTGAGGTCCGCGTTTCCCGGCGCGATTTTGTAAGCCTTCTCGATGTGCTTCTCCGCATCCTTCAATTTCCCCGCGCTCAGGTCGGAGATTCCCTTCTGAGCTTCCGTGCGAGCCTTACCGACCAGCAATTGCCCGGGCGGCACTTCAGGAGCGGCGCCGCTTGCGTCGTGTCGCCGCAGCCGGACCAGCGCGCCATAGTGTTCCCGGGCAAACATGACATGAACTCGCTGGGTCACCGTGTCATACCCGGCTGCACTCACTTCTACATCGTAGTCCGCCGCCGGCATCAGATCGTCGAAAACCACTTGCGAGTGTTCCTCGGTGGTGCGCCACAGATTCGTCTGATTATTAGGGCTCGAAAGCCTCACGACAGCTTCTTCGCTAAGAGCTGTTCCGCTTTCGTCTGCCACGGTAACCGTAATGGACGCAAACTGGTTCTCGGGAACTCCCGGTCCTAAGGGAAGAGGCGGGCGGCCCTGTCCCATCGCCGTCAGGCTCAGCGTAAAAAGCGCAACAGGCACGACAACGGACAGGCCGGCACGCCGGATCATGAATCCCTTTCCCGCCCCCAGGAGAGTTAGCCGGATTCTGGCACAGGAACCCGTCGAACTTCAATTCGGACGATTTGCCCGATTGCTTCTCCGAAAACTGGATTCCACCCCCGATTGGGAGTAGAGTGTGCGCCATCCCGGGGCCCCAAGCTTGCATTTCGAATTGAGGAGGACACATGAGGTACAAGGTTCTGAGTGTGTGCGCGCTGTTCGTTCTTGCTGTCGCCTCGACGCCGGCGCAAACGAAGAGTTCGATGTCCGGAAAGTGTGCCAAACCGGATCCGCAGAGCATTCCCGCCGGCGACCGCGATGGCCACATGTTCGCCGTTCAAACAGGGAAGTGCGAAGCCACCGGCGAAATCGGCGGGGAAAAAAGCACGGAGGGGACATATTCTGAGCACACGGACGTGATGGGCTCGCGCGTCAGGGCCTGGGGCGTCTATGTGGAAACGTTCGACGGCGGCGACAAGGTTTTCTTCAACTATCAGACTCACGCGAAGGTAGACAAGGGCATGTTCACGTCGGGCGGAAACACGTACCAGATAACCGGCGGCACCGGAAAAATGAAGGGAATCAAAGGGTCGGGCACTTGCAAGCTGACCGGCACGCCGGAAGGCGGCCTGGTCTATAAGTGCACCGGCGAATACACGATGGCCAAAATGTCCGCAGAAAAGTAACTCCAGATCGATGGTGCGATTACAGAGGGCAGCCTCCCGTCTCGGCGGCTGCCCCCATTTCTAATGTCGTTCCGCTCCGAAGCTCACCACGGGTGCTTCCCTGGTCCGGCCTGAGGAACAATTTCTATCGGTCTGAGGCCGCCATAACTCCACCCTACTCCTCGCGGTCGGAGATGCGTTCGATGCGGGCGCCGAGCTGCGTGAGTTTCTGCTCGATGCGCTCGTAGCCGCGGTCAATGTGGTAGACGCGGTCGATCCATGTGGTGTTATTCGCGACTAACGCGGCTAGGACCAGCCCGGCGCTGGCGCGCAGGTCGGAAGCGGTAACAGGAGCGCCGGTGAGCGGCGTGGGCCCTGTCAC
This sequence comes from Candidatus Acidiferrales bacterium, assembly GCA_035277685.1. Taxonomy (GTDB): domain Bacteria; phylum Acidobacteriota; class Terriglobia; order Acidiferrales; family UBA7541; genus Palsa-295. The sequence continues at coordinate 20,404 of DATEKA010000038.1, read as the reverse complement.
GACGGCGAGATTGCCGTCAATCGCGATGTTCGCGCCCATGCGCATCATCTCGACGGCGTGCAGGAAGCGGTTCTCGAAGATCGTTTCGCGGACGCGCGAAACGCCCTCCGCCTGCGTCGCCAGAGCCATGAACTGCGCCTGCATGTCGGTCGCGAAGCCGGGATATTCCTCAGTCGTAAGATCGGCCGACTTCAATTTGGCGCCACGGCGGGCGCGCAGCGCGCGGGGCCCTTCCGCTTTGATGTCAACGCCGCATTCTTTCAGCTTGTCAATAATCGCTCCGAGATGATTCGGCTCGCAGCAAGTCAGAGTGATGTCGCCTTTTGTGAGAGCGGCCGCGACCAGGAACGTGCCCGCTTCGATCCGATCGGGAATGACGGCGTGCGTCGCGCCATGAAGTTGTTCGACGCCCTGCACGCGAATCGTCGCGGTGCCCGCGCCCTCGATCTTCGCGCCCATCTTGATGAGCAGTTCTGCCAGATCGGCGATCTCCGGCTCGAGCGCGCAATTTTCAAGAACGGTTTCGCCGTCGGCCAGAACGGCCGCGGTGAGAATATTCTCCGTCCCAGTGACCGTAATTTTCGGGAAACGAAACGTTGCTCCGCGAAGGCGGTCCGCGCGGGCTTCGATGTAGCCGTGCTCGACGGTGACCTGCGCGCCGAGTTTCTCGAGCGCCTGGATGTGCAAATCCACGGGCCGCGCGCCGATGGCACAGCCTCCCGGAAGCGAAACGCGTGCGTAGCCGAAGCGCGCGACGAGCGGTCCCAGCGTCAGAATCGACGCGCGCATTGTCTTCACCAGTTCGTAGGGAGCCTCCGCGTGCGAAACCGTCTTCGCCTCGATCGTGAATTCACTCGGCGGCAGGTCGGGGCTTTGCACCACGCAGCGCATGTGCGCGAGCAGCTTCGCCATCGTAATGATGTCGCGCACGTGCGGGATGTTTTGAAGGCGAACGGGCTCGGCGGTGAGAAGAGCGGCGGCCATGGCGGGTAGAGCGGCGTTTTTTGCGCCGCTGATGCGCACCTTTCCTTCGAGTGGCGCTCCGCCCGTTATTTTGAAACGCTCCACGCTATTTTCTCCGCCCGCGGGCGCGCGTTCGATCCAAATGGCTTGCCGACAGCGCCTCGCGCACGTTCCCGCGCGTTGTTCGCAGGCGGCGCTGCGCTTCCGCGGCGCTAAGCCCCGTTTTCAGCATGACGAGCGCGACCGGCAACCTGTGTCGCGCCTGACGCAGAGTGTGTTCTGCAGTAGACGCGTCCACACCGGCGGCCTCTTCGAGAATCCTCGCCGTGCGGCGCCGCAACTTTTCGTTTGTCGCTTCCAAATAGATCATCCGGTTGCCATACACTCTGCCAAGCCGAACCATCGACGCGGTCGAGAGCATGTTCAGGACCATCTTTTGCGCCGTACCCGCTTTCATGCGCGTCGAACCGGCGATCACCTCCGGTCCCGTTTCCGGGACGATGACGATTTGCGCTTGCCTCGCGAGCGGCGCCCGCCGATTCGACGTCAGCGAAATCGTCATAGCGCCCTTCCGCCGCGCGAATCTCACCGCGCCCAGCACGTAAGGCGTCGTCCCGCTTGCCGCAATTCCGACGACAACGTCGCGCCGCGTCAGCCCGGACTTGGCCAGGTCGCGCGCGCCACTCGCGGCAGAATCCTCCGCCCCTTCGACGGCGTTCAGCACAGCGCGCTCGCCGCCGGCGATCAGCGCGCGAACCAGTTTCGGTGGCGTGCCGAACGTCGGCGGGCATTCGGCCGCGTCGAGCACCGCCAGGCGCCCGCTCGTTCCCGCGCCGACGTAAAACAGCCGTCCGCCGACGCGGAGCGCCCGCACGATCGCATCGACGGCGCGCGCAATCTTCGGCAGTTCGCGGCGAACCGCTCCCGCCACGCGCGCGTCTTCGCGATTCAGCACGCGCAGAATCTCGAGCGATCCTTTTTGATCGAGCCCTCGCGAACGAGGGTTTCCTTGCTCAGTGGTCAGGTGTTTCACTGCCGGCCCCGGCGCAAAGAGCGATTATAGCCGGAGGCGCGCGGGAGTTTGCGGCTTGCGCGGGGAAACGTGCGGTTTTGTGCCAAGGAAGTTATCTGTTTCGAAATCTGCCGCTGACGGCAGCGCGCCTGGAAAATCGGCATTTTGGCGAAGACAAGGCGAATGCGGGAAAACGGATCTTTTGGCGGCTAGAAATTTGCTGACTCCTTGTTTTCATAGACTTACGGGGGATTCTAATCGGAGGCATTTGCGGTTAGACGTTGACTGAGGGCTGGGCCCCGAAAGCCAGTTAATGCACGGCGTCGGTCAGCCCAAGGGCTTCGCAGACGGCGTTGTGCAGCGCAGGCCGCACTTCGCGGATTTTCTCGTTTGCGCGCGTGGGATTCACGCGATTCGTGAGCAGGATAACGAAGAGATCCTTCGTCGGATCGATCCAGATGGACGTTCCGGTGAATCCAAGGTGGCCGTAAGCCTTGTCCGAAAAATATTTTCCCGCCGAGGATCCCGGTTCCACGACCACGTCCCACCCGAGCGCGCGAGCCGAGTTGCCGATCTGGTCCCGGGTGGTGAACATCTGAATCGTCGAGCGGTCGAGCAGCCGCTTGTGCGCGTAAATCCCGCCGTTGAGCATCATCTGGGCGAACATCGAAAGATCACCGGCCGTCGAGAAAAGCCCGGCGTGGCCCGCAACGCCACCCATGGCCCACGCGTTTTCGTCGTGCACTTCGCCCCAGACCAGCCGCTTCCGAAACGTCGCATCGTATTCGGTGGGCGCGATATTCGGTCGCAGTCTGCGCGGCGGGTTGAACATCGAGCGATGCATGCCGAGCGGATCGAAGATATTCTGCCTGGCGAAGACGTCGAGCGTTTGGCCGGTCAGCCGGTGCACGATTTCGCCCAGCAGAATGATGCTCAGGTCGGAGTAGACGACCTTCGTTCCAGGCTCATATTCGAGAGGCGTCGTTTCGGCGCGTTCGACGATCGCGTCGTACCCTTTCGTCTGCTTGAAAAATTGCACCGTGGCGGGCAAGCCGGCGTCGTGCAGCATCAGATTGCGGACTTTGATCCGCGAGCGCCATGCGGGATTCGGGTCGAGTTTCGCGGCCTCCCCAAATTTCGGCAGGTAGCGCGAGACAGGCGCGTCGAGGTCGAGCCGCTTCTGCTGCCAGAGCATTTCCGCGGCCGTTGTGGTGACGACTACTTTCGTCACCGATGCCATGTCGTACATCGTATCCACGTTGACCTTGGCCGATTTCGCGTCGCGCGTCAGTCTGCCGAAAGGATGGATGGCCACCTGATCGTCCCAGCCGACAGCCACAACGCCGCCCGGGAACGCGTCGTCCGCGACGGCGCGATCGAGCAGGCCATAGACCGGCTTCAGCCGTTCCGTCATTGACGGCGGAGCGGCTTCGAGCGTCATGGGATTTGCGGGAAGGTGCAGGCCGGCGCCTCGTTTCACGGTTTCGGGCACCGTGACGGGAATCTCGCCCGTGAACGGCGCCTGGCCAAATAACGCGCGCGCGGCGGCCTTCTGCGCCACGTCGTTTGTGCCGAACTCCGCGACCCACGTCTTCGCGTTCGGGAATCGCTCAATCAGGTAAGGGCTTCCGAACGCGAGAACGGCCGTCGGCTTACCCGTCGCGAGCATCTGGTTCACGAAATCCCGCTCGTCGTCGGGGAATCCCACGTTTCCTTTGCGGTCCGCCACGCGCACGAAGAGCGCGGCGATGGCCACATCGTAGGTGTCCGGCGGCGGCAGTTTCAGTCCGCTGACCGGGAAATACTGGGTGTCCGCGCGCAGCGCGTTCAGCGAATCCACGCGCCAGCGAATCGCGGGCTCCAGTGTTTCGCCGGGATATGGATCGGGATCGGCCGAAAGCGAAACGAGCAGTACACGCATCGGTTTCGTCGCGTCCAGTGGCACGATATTGTCCGCGTTCCGGAGCAGCGTGACGCCGCGATCCGCAATTTCCTGCGATTCCTCCCGGTATTCCGGGAGCGCGAACTTTTCGTTCAGCCGTGGAATATCAACGTAGCGCTCCTTGTCGAGCCCGAGATGTTCTTTGGCTTCGAGAATCCGGCGCACGGATTCATCAATGCGCGCGAGGGGAATGCGCCCGGACTTGACGGCGTCGAGAAGGCCCTCCATCGCTGCGTCAGGCACCGGAGGCATCAGGACCATGTCCGCGCCGCCCTCGACGGCTCGTACGGCCGCTTCGCCGGGAGGATACAGCGACGTGACGCCTCCCATGTCCATAGCGTCCGTGACGATCAGGCCCTTGTAGCCGAGTTCGTCGCGCAGCAGGCCGGTCATGATGTTGTACGAAAGCGTGGCGGGAACGTTCGGATCCGGCTCGAATGCGGGCACCGCGAGATGACCGATCATGATCGAGTCCACGCCCGCCGCGATGGCCGCGCGGAACGGCACGAGTTCCATGCTCTCGAGTTCTTTGCGGTCGCCGGGAACGGTGGGAAGGCTCAGGTGCGAGTCGACGCTCACGTCGCCGTGCCCCGGGAAATGCTTTGCGGTGGCGAGCGCGCCATTATCCTGCGCGCCGCGAATAAAGTTCTCGACGTATTCGGAAACGCTCGCCGGATCCTCGCCGAACGACCGGGTGTTGATGATGGGATTTGCGGGATTGTCGTTCACATCGGCAACCGGCGCGAAGATCCACTGCACGCCGGCGGCTCGCGATTCGCGCGCGACGATTTTTCCTTCCTCATAGGCGAGACGCGGATTGTTCGTTGCCGCGACGGCCATGGCGGCCGGGAAATTCGTGCCCTCGTCGAGCCGCTGCCCGGTGCCCGCTTCGAAGTCCGCGCCGACGATGAGCGGAATCTTCGCCCGCCGCTGAAATTCGTTGATGATAACGGCGCTCGGATAAACCTGGCTGCGCTCAATGCCCAGCGGGCCCCGGATCGTGCCCAGGATGATGCCGCCGATGTGATTCTCGTCCACCTCGTGCAGCATCTGTTTGTAGTCGGGGCTTTCGGTCGAGTTGAAGACGCCGTAGTAATACACCATCAGCATCTGGCCGATTTTCTCGCGCGGGCTCATTTTCTTGAGCGTGCGCTCGACCCAGGCCGAGCTGCGGCCCGTGCGCCGGGATTTTGCGGTGGATTTTTTCTGAGCGCGTGCGGACAAGCTCATGAGAAAGACGATCGCGAGCGCGACTCGCGCTGACCTATGCATCGGTGGTGGCCCCGGTTCTCCATGTTGACGCCAGCATCCCGCGGCTGTATATAGCACACGGTTTCATGCTGCACAACCAAACCTCGCGCCGCCTGTTTCTTCCTCGACGCTCTCGAATCGCGATAGCGGCCGCCGTGATCGCCTCCGCGTTTTCCGCCACCGCCTCGCCGCGCGCTGGGGACGCGCCGGGATCGCGTCTCCCGGCAAATGCAGCCCGCGCGCACACGCAAACGGGCATTGACGTTCTTGAGGCGGAGGATTTCGCCCCTTTGCGCGGAAAGCGCGTGGGCCTCATCACGAATCAGACGGGCGTCGATTCCGCGGGCCGGCGAACGATCGACTTGCTCGCGCACGCGAAGGGCGTCAAGCTGATCGCGCTCTTCAGCCCGGAACACGGCATCCGCGGGCGCATGGATTCCTCCGTTCCCAACGATACCGATGCGGCCACGGGCCTGCCCATTTTCAGCCTCTACGGCGCAACGCGCCGCCCCTCCCCGGAGATGCTCGCGAATCTGGACGCGCTTGTCTTCGATATCCAGGATGCAGGCGTGCGCTTCTACACGTTCATCACCACGATGGGCTACTGCATGGAAGCCGCGGCGCAGCGTCACATCCAATTTTTCGTGCTCGACCGCCCTGATCCTCTGGGAGGAGAAATCATCGAAGGCCCCATGCTCGACCGCGACAAGGTTTCTTTCGTCGCCTACTTTCCTATGCCCGTCCGCTATGCCATGACGCTCGGCGAGCTCGCGCGCATGTTCAATGCCGAAAATCACACCGGCGCGGATTTGCGCGTCATCGCGATGAAGAACTGGCGCCGCGACGAGTTCTACGATCAGACGGGGCTGACGTGGATTTCGCCTTCGCCGAACCTTCGCAGCTTGCGCGAGGCTTTTCCTTATCCCGGCATCGAAATTCTGCAGGCTGCGGGCGTTTCCGTCGGCCGCGGGACCGACACGCCCTTCGAGCACTTTGGCGCGCCCTGGATTCGCAGCGCCGATGTCCTCCGCGAACTGAATCGCCGAAACGTTCCGGGCGTGACTTTCGCGGCTGCCGCATTTACGCCCGGCGATGGGATCTACAAAGGGCAACTGTGCCGCGGAGTTTCGATAAGGGTGACGAACCGCGAATCTTTCCGCTCGATGCGGATGGGCCTCGAAATCATCGCGGTCCTACATCGTCTGTATCCGAAGGATTTTCAGATTGCGAAAACGATTGAGCTGCTCGGCTCGCAATCCACCGTCGCTCAGCTCGAACGCGGCGAAGATCCGCGCCGGATCATTGCCGGGTGGTCGTCGCAGCTCGATCAGTTCCGCGCCATGCGCGGCAAATACCTCCTGTATCATTGACGCTCGGGCGATGACTGAGCGGCTCAAAGCCTGGCTGGCGTGGAGCAGCGGAAAAGACAGCGCGTGGGCGCTGCATACAATCCGCCAGTCCAAGGAATTCGAGATTGTGGCGCTACTGACAACCATCAATCGCACGCATGGGCGCGTCGCCATGCACGCGGTCCGCGAAGAACTCGTTGAGATGCAAGCTGCGGCTGCGTTCCTGCCGCTGATAAAAGCGCCGATCCCCTCCCCCTGCACGAACGAAGAGTACGAGCGAACCATGAGCGAAGCAATGGCCCGCGCGCGCAATGAAGGCGTGCATCACGTCGTTTTCGGCGACCTTTTCCTTGACGACATTCGCACCTATCGCGAAAAACATCTCGCGTCCTGCAGCATGACTCCAGTGTTTCCTTTGTGGGGCAAGGATACGCGCCGTCTCGCGGAGGAAATGCTGGCTGCCGGCCTTTCGGGCTTTCTAACCTGCGTCGATCCGGGCAAACTCGGCCGCGAATTCGCCGGCCGCCGTTTCGACGCGCAGCTTCTCCGCGAACTGCCGCCTGGTGTAGATCCGTGTGGCGAGAACGGCGAGTTTCACACGTTCGCGAATGCCGGCCCTATGTTCGCGCGCGCGATCGCGGTTTCGACGGGCGAAGTCCTGGAGCGCGACGGCTTCGTGTTTGCCGATTTTATTCCGGAGATCGCTGCCGGCACGCCTTAGAGTTTCCAACCGAACGCAAATGCGCATCATTTCACTCCTGCCATCTGCAACAGAAATTCTTTTCGCACTTGGACTGGGCGATTCCGTCGTAGGCGTGACGCACGAATGCGACTTCCCGCCCGAAGCGGCCAAGAAGCCGCCATTGATTCGCCCCCGCGTCGATCCCCGCGCGGCTCCCGCGGACCTCGACCGGCAAGTGGCGGAGCTGGTCCAGCGCGGCGAAAGCATCTATGCGGTCGATGCCGAACTTCTGGGTTCGCTCTCGCCCGAACTAATCGTCACGCAGGATCTCTGCCACGTCTGCGCCGCGTCGCCCGACGATCTGGCGACTGCGCTGACGCGCTTACCCAGAATGCCGCGCGTCCTTTCGCTCACGCCGCATTCGCTCGCCGATGTCTGGGAAGACATTCGCCGGGTTGGTGATGCGACAGGCCGGAGAAGGGAAGCGCAGTCGCTCGCGATTACGCTCGAGCAGCGTGTCGCCGCAATCGAGATGAAGGCCGCTCCCGCTGCAACCCGTCCCCGTGTGCTGTGCCTCGAATGGCTCGATCCCTACTACGCCGCCGGGCACTGGGTTCCCGAAATGGTTGCGAAGGCGGGAGGAGAAGACGTCCTGGGAAGAGCGGGTGAGCCGTCGTTTCGCGTCACGGCCGAGCAAATCAGCGGTTCCGGCGCCGAGGTCATCATCATAATGCCCTGCGGTTACAACCTGGCGCGCGCGGAGACGGAGTCGAGGGCCGCCCAGTGGCCTGCTGCATGGAAGGACCTCCCGGCTATCCGTGAAAGGCGCGTATTTGCCGTTGACGCCAACGGCTACTTCTCGCGTCCCGGCCCTCGCCTCGCGGACGGCGTCGCCGTCCTCGCGCAGATTCTACACGGCGATCGATTCCCTGAGCCGGCGGATGCGCTATTTCGGCGCGTTTAGCTGTGTCGATCGATTAGCAGTCGTCCCCCAATGACACCAGGACGATTACTCTCAAGAAAAAGGCCGGCGGCGTACTATTGACACCGTTCCCCCGAATATAGGATTCCTATATTCATGACGAAGGCCCTAATTCGCAAACAGATCTCGTCCAAAATCGCGCGCGGCAGCGCAGAGCTTGCGATTCTGGCGCTTCTCGTCAAACAGCCGCTGTATGGGTTCGAGATTGCCAAACGGATTGAGGAGGAATCGGCCGGGGCGCTGCGGTTCAATCTGGCATCCCTCTATCCGATGCTGTACGCGCTCGAAAAGCGCGGCTGGATAAAAGGCCGATGGGAGCCAAATCGCGCTGGCCGGGACCGCCGCTATTACTCCGCGACTCCTGCCGGGCGAAAGCAACTTGCGCCCCTTCGGCGTCAATGGCGCTCTTTCTTCATCGCACTCGACCGGCTGGCGGAGGTATCGCGTGCCTGACTGGCGCAGCATGGTCCGACAACATCTCGCCGCGTCCCGGATGGATCCTGAGGAGCGCGAGGAAGTAGCGGTCGAGCTGGCGAGCCATTTGGAGGAGGTCTACGAAGACCATCGTGTAAACGGCTTCTCGGCAGCAGAAGCCGCGCGACGGGCTTCGTCGGAGGTTCGAGATTGGCGGGTTCTCGCACGCAGGATCCGACATGCAAGACGACAGGAGGGAGCCGTGAATCACCGAACAATGAGTATTTGGATTCCGGGCTTGGTGAGTCTGACGCTAGCGAGTGGGTCCTTGGCCCTGTTGCAGCTGTGGGGTGTCCGGCCACACATCTGGTGGACGCGGTCGGGGCTGGCCTTGCTGTTTTATATTCCGTGGCTCCTCGCCCAGCCGGTATTTGGTGCCGTCGCGGCGTATATGTCTCGGAGGAACGGCGGGGTGTGGCATGAACGTCTCACTGCGAGCCTGATTCCCGCCGCCAGCATGGTCGGCGCGTTCTGTGTCGCTGTTTGCGTGGCAATCGCGCTCAACAAAGCCGGGGGCGGCCATGAGATCAACGCAATCGCGCTGAGTCTCCTTGTCCTGTCGTGGGCTGTAGTTCCCGGACTGGCCCTCGCGTTGGGCGCCCTGCCATTTCTGGCTGGGACGACTCTCGAACGGGCCGAACTCGAGCAAGCTAGGTAGGGTTCGGTTCAGCTGAAACCGCGCGGGCCCGGTCGCGCCAACGGCGATAGAAAAGCAGCCCGAAAAACATCACGCCCAGACCCACCGCGGATGGCAACGGTTTCTGAATGCACGTGTTCACGGTCAGCGCGATGGCCCCAATGATAAAGAGGACGGGAACGACGGGGTAGCCCCAGGTGCGGTACGGGCGCGCAAGATTCGGCTCGTTCCTCCGCAAGCGGAGCACCGCGTACGTCTGCAAGCCGTAAAAGATGAAAACAGTAAAAATGTAGAGCGAATAGAGCTGCTCGAAAGTTCCCGTCAGCGCGAGGACGGAAGCGATTATTCCCTGGAAGATAAGCGAGCGGACGGGCGTGCGGAATCGCGGATTCACCCGGCGGAGGCCGCGAAAGAAGAGGCCGTCGCGCGACATGGCGTAGGGAACTCGCGCGTTCGTCAGGATCGATGAATTGAGGGTGCCCAGCGCGCATATCACCATGGCAATCGTCAGCCAATTGGCCGCGCTGTTCCCGGTGGCCCGCGCGATCAGGTCTGACGCGACTACTCCTGACGTGAGAATCTTCGAAAACGGCAGAACCAGGAAGCACGCGAGGCTGATGGCGAAGTAGAGGCCGCAGACGACGGCCACTCCCGCGATCAGCGAAATCGGAATATTGCGCTCCGGGTTTGTTACCTCCGAACCCACGAACGTAAGGTTGATCCAGCCGTCATAGGCCCACAGGGCGCCGACCATTGCCGTAAGAAAACCCGAGAGGCCCGCCGTTGCCACCCCGGAAGTGTGGCTCGCTCGGAAATTTGCCATGGTACCGTGGCCCCAGGCAAATCCAATCGCAATGACTCCTGCGATGGCGGCCACTTTCACAATTGTCAGAGCCACTTGCACGCGCCCGCCCAGCCGCACGCCGAGACAATTGATGAACGTGATCGCCGCGATTGCCGCTGCCGCGCCCGGCTGCGCCCACGTGAAAGCAAACGTGTACGGGTGACTCGAGAAAGGAAGCGTGAAATGCCACACGAACAGCGGCGCCGCGACCGCCGGGAACAGAAAACTCGCGAATCGCATGAAGCCGGCGGCGATAGTCCCTATGGATGCGGGCGCCCCCAAAAGGCAGTAGATCCAACCGAAGAGATATCCCCAAACCGGGCTGAATCCACGGTTCAAATAAGCATACGTTCCACCCGCTTCGGGCAACGCCGCACCCAGTTCCGCGGCGGACAATGCGCCGAATAGTGTGAGCGCTCCGCCCACTATCCAGACGAGCATCACCAGGCTCGCGGAGCCGGTGGCGCGAGCCATGTCTGCCGGCACAATGAAAATTCCCGTGCCGATCATCGTGCCGACAACGATTGCAGTCGCCGCCCAGCCCCCCAGCCCTCGCACCAATTCGCCGGTGCCGCGGGCATTTGTGGGTCCGCGCCCGCTACCGTGCCCGCCGGTCGGTGTGGTTTGCGTCCCCACAGATTTTCCGGTTATGCCCAAGTTCTGCGTCCTCTGCGTGTCTGCGGCGCGAAATCAGTGCGCATTTCATCCATGTTCAACTGCGCCCGCCTGTTTCGAGGCGCGGTTGGCGTTCGGTTTCGTATTTGGCCAGAAAGCGCTTGCCGCCGAGCCTACCGTAAACGTCACAATCGTCCCGGCCAGCACATACCAGGTCCAGGCCAGCGACAAACGGAGCAACTGCACGACGACCATTGTCCCAATTCCCGCCACAAATCCGATCATCGCGCCGTTTTCGTTCGCCTGCCGGTTCCATGTGCCCAGTAAGAATACGCCGAGCAATCCGCCGTACGTGATGGACGCGATGGTCAAACCCGCAACCAGCACCGGTCCCCATTTCACCAATCCCAGCGCGCAGAGCACCGCGCCCCAGACAAGCGTCAGCGCCCGGGAACGCGCCAGCGATTTGGCCCCGGCGCCGCTGCGCCTTGCGCCCCCCAGGTCCATCATGCTCGACGATGCCAGCGAGTTCAACGAGCCGCTCGCATTCGACATCGCGATCGCAAAGATGGACGCCAGCACGAGCCCTGAGAGCCCGACCGGCATGTCGCGCACGATGAACTCGGGGAAGATGCGATCGGGATCGGTTGTCGGCAGCATTCCGCCTGCGTGCTGCACGTAGACAAACAGCATCACGCCGATCACCAGAAACAGTGCGAACTGCACGAAAATGATCACGCCGCTGGCCAGCAATGCCGTCTTGCTGTCGCGCTCGTCGCGCGCCGAAAGCAGTCGCTGCACGATGGTCTGGTCCGTTCCGTGGCTCGCCATTGTGAGGAACGTGCCGCCCAGCACTCCCGACCAGAACGTGTAGCTTTTCGTCAGACTGAACGAAAAATCGAAAATTGTCAGCTTGCCGCCCGCGGCAACGGCAACGTGAGTGACGCCGGTCCATCCGCCGGGAATCTTGTGCAACAACAGAAAAAACGCGGCCACCGAGCCCGTCAGATAGAGAATGAACTGAATCACGTCCGTCCAGATCACCGCGCGCATGCCGCCTTCGAACGTGTAGAACAGCGTGAGCGCCGCGACGATCAGAATCGAAATGCGCTCGCCCGTTCCGAACGCGACGCTCACCACTTTCCCGATCGCCGAGATGCGCACGCCTTCCGCCAGCGCTCGCGTCCCCAGAAAAACCACCGAAGCGGCCGACTTCATGCGCGCCCCGAATCGCTTTTCCAGAAGCTGGTATGCCGTGTAGAATTCGCCTTGAAAATACTGCGGGACCAGAACGATGCAGAGTACTACTCGGGCGATCAGGTAACCCAGCACGAGTTGCAGGAAACCGAGATTTCCTCCGTAAGCGATTCCGGGCGTCCCGATGATCGTAAGCGTCGAAGTTTCGGTGGCCACAATCGAGCACGCGATCGCCCACCACGGCGCCGTTCGCCCGCCAAGGAAGTAGTCGCGGAGATTCTTTTGGCCTTTGCGGAACAGCGCCCCGAACAGCGTGATGCCCGCAAGATACAGGACGAGAATGGCGAGATCGACGGGCTTGATGTGCATGGCCGCTCGAACGAGTCGCGCGATGCTAACCGCGCGCTCGAATCGGTGTCAACACAATCGGCGGATTTTTCCCGGCCACGAATCGCGCGGGCATTTCGGATTCTCCGCGAGGATGCCGGACGCCGGGCGTCTCGGACTGCCCGTTGTGCGACCGGCCGGCGACGCTTGCAAACTTTCATCCGCGAATGAGATGGTAAACCGATGACGGAACGCACTCTTGGCCGCGAGGCCGCCTATTACCTCGGCTTCGACGGCGGCGGAACGAAAACCGAATGCGTTCTCGCTGGATCTGACGGAATCGTTCTCTCGCGCGCGACAGCCGGTCCTTCGAATCCCATTCGTGCCGGATTTACACGCGCCGCGTTTTCTCTCAATGGCGCTGCGGACATCCTGCTGGCCCGCCACAAAATCACGTCGAACGATATTCGCGGCATCTGCGCTGGCATTGGCGGCGCCGGGCGAGCCTCTACCGCCCGGCGGCTTTCTTCCTTTTTCGAGCGCAGCTTTCCTAATGCTGCGGTGGAAGTCGTCACCGACCTGGAGATCGCCCTTGAGGCGGCATTTGGCTCGGGAGAAGGAATCATTCTCATCGCCGGAACAGGCTCCTCCGTTACCGGCCGCGATTCCGCCGGGCGCCGCGCGCACGCCGGAGGAAAGGGGCCGTGGTTCAGTGACGAGGGAAGCGCATATGACGTCGGTCGCCGCGCGATTGCCGCCGCTCTTCTGGCCGACGAGAATCGAGGACCATCCACCGCGCTCTCCACGCGTCTGTTTCCGTACCTTCAAACTCCGGACTGGAATGGCGTGCTCGACCAGGTCAGCAAATCGCCCGACGCCGTTTTCCCGCGCGTTTTTCCGCTCGTGGCGGAGCTTGCCGAGGCTGGCGACGCAGTCTCGCGCGAAATTCTCTCGAGTGCTGCAAAATCTCTCGCGGCCCTTGTCGCTGCGGTGGCGCGAAGACTGGGATGGCTGCCCGACGCCGCCCCCGCCAACGCCGCACAGAAAAGCATTGGCGTCGCTAGAGTCGGGGGGATGCACGGCCGCTCGAAATTTCTCGACGAAGCCCTCGCCGCCGAACTTACGAAAGCGGTCCCTCGTTGGAAGGACGTTCCGATGTCCATGAGCCCGGCGGAGGCGGCCGTCCGCATGGCCGTCAGCCCAACACGTGCGAAGGGAAATGCTGCGCCAACCCGATGAGCGCCGCGACGAATCAACCGCTGCGCGTTCCGCTCAATCAACGCGTGACGCGGTCGCCCATGCTCGTTCTGCCGGGCCCCATGAACTCGATGTGTTGTTGCATGATCCACGCGAGGCCGTCCTCCTCGCGCTAATCGAAAACCCGAACCTCGACGAGCAACACGTCGCGCGCCTTCTCGCCCGCCTTGATCTCTCGCAAAACGTCCTGACCGCCGTCGCTGCCGGCGCGAAATGGGCCGCCAGCGAAGCGGTCCGTCTCGGACTCGCCCAGCATCCGCGCACGCCGAACCGAATCGCCCTTGCCATGGTTCGCCGGCTCTATCTCTTCGATTTGGTCCGGCTCAACTTGCTTCCCTCCGCTCCAGCCGCCATTCGGCGCATCGCAGAAGAAATCATACTGACGCGCATTCCTCATCTTCCCGTTGGTCAAAAGCTCACGCTCGCTCGCCGAGGGCCGTCGCGTGTGGCCGGCGCGCTGCTCGCCGAAGGACATGCGCAGGCTTTGAAGCTGGCCCTCAACAATCCACTGCTCACCGAAAGCCAGGTGCTCAGGGTGCTGGCCAGGGTGGAAACTCCAGAGCGCTCTGTCGCGGCTGTCGCTCAACATCCGAAATGGTCCATCCAATACACCGTTCGCGTAGCGCTCCTGCGGAATCCGCACACGCCACCGCCCTGCTTGCTGGCGTTTCTTCCGAGTCTGAAGCTGCGCGATTTGAAGGACACTGCGGCCCTGCAGAACATCGCGCCGCATGCCAGAAAGTACATCGAGCGCGAACTCGAACGGCGGCGAACCGCCATCAATCCATCGTGAACTCGCCCGGCGCCTCCACGCATATCACGAATCGCGCTATCTTTGCCGGTTAAACGCGGGCGTTTCCCGGGAAAACTGGCGCATAATTGTCTCCTGCATGGCGGAACGCAATAAAGTTCGAACGCGCGGGATGATCCTGATCGGCGCAGTTCTGTTCGTCGCGGCGTTGATCCATTTCACCTTTCAGCAGACACGCGTCGAATATCAGGTTTGCACGACGTTTGGCGGGAACACGCATTGTGCAACGGCGAAAGGCGCCAGCGCGGACGAGGCGCTCCGCGGCGCAAAAAACATCGACTGCGGGCTTCTCGCCGACGGCCGCGATGCAAACATTCAGTGTATGAACGCGCCCGACACAATCACCCGCATCAAATAACCGCGCTCGCCTTCGCAATTGTTTGCTCTGATCCTGCTTCTGCCGTCTGTCATTCTTAGACCCCTCCCGATCCTTCGGGATGGGCCGAAGCCTGCCTGCGGCAAGCGGGAATCTCTCTTCGGTTCGTCGAGCGATTGAACGAATCGCTCCGAGGCCGCTTACTTGCGCGATGATTCGAACGGCTGAGGCACCGGTCTTCCCAGCATTCGCAGGCACATCATCAGTTGCGCGCGATGATGAATCTCGTGCTCGTTGATTCCGAACAGAATCACGCCGGCTTTCCGCCGAAAACCGAGTCCCGCGTGTGCGCGCTCCTCGTCGAACCTCCCTGCCGGCATTGCCGCGACAGCCCGCAGAGTCTCCTCGTGCACGCGAGCGATGTTCGATAGCTCCTCTTCGAGCGATCCGACGGTTCCCAGCACGGCGCCGATCCCTCCCGGTATGCGCGCTTCGTAATAAGCAAAATTTCCGTCGAGGGCTACGCGCCTCACGCCTTCTTCCGACACCCACAGGTGCCGCAACATCTCTCCGATGCTCAGCGCCTCCGGCGCGGCCCGCCATTCCATGTGTTCCGGACGCAGCAGCGCAAACGCGTCTTCGCTGCGCTTCCGAATCGCCTTTTTCTGTTTGAGGAAAAATTCCTGGAGCGTCATTCCCGGATTATACTTCAGCCCTTTGGCCGCTCTGCGGTGTCTAAGTTAGTATGAACTGGGAGTCTGTTCGCGCGGTCGGGCAGCGGCTCTAAATCCAATCAGGTTCTCGTGAATTGAACGGCTCGATGACACGCTGCTTGAACTGTGGCGCCGAACGCGCGCGCGACGTTTGCGACTCCTGTGGTCTCCCTTCCGCAACCGCCGAATTGCTGCTGCGCAAGCGCCTGCTCAACCGCACCGCCGTCTTCCTGCTGGGGGCGATCGCCTTCGTTGCCGCCAGCGGCCGCTATCCGGCGCTCGAGCTCGACGGCATCCTCATTTTCATCGGCGTTCTTTTCTTTCTGACGCTCGCTCTGGCCATTTGGGTCGAGCGCCGCGCCTTGCGCCACCAGGAAGTCGAGGCCATGAAACGCGTTTACTACGGGCTGGTTCCCGTGCCGTGGCTGCTGGCGCTCGTGCTGCTCGCCAACGGCGCCTTCGACAACGCGCACCCGCAGGTCGAACGCACGCGCGTAATCGGCAAGTTTTCCATGCCGGGGCCGCTCCCCATTCACCGGCTGATCGTCGCCTCCTGGCGCGATGACCATTCCATCGAGCGCCTGGCGGTCACTCGCGACGACTTCGATCGCTTCAACACCGGCGACTCCGTCATTGTCAGAATCGGCGGTGGTCTCATCGGCATTCCCTGGGTTGCCGGCGTCTCCTCCCGCTGACCCGCTGCGCACGCCGCCGGATTCGATTGCAAGCGCTCAGTAGAACGCGCGCATGTCCGGCATATGCGGCAACTGGACTTCGAGCACCCGCCCATAATCGCCCAGGGTCATCTTGATTGACTCCGCCGGCCCAACATCGCGCATCCTCCATTCGCTGCTTGGGATTTTCCTTGAAGGTTCCGTCACGTCGTCCGTTTCGAGATCCTTGCCCTGCCCCTGCAGCTTGGCCAGAGGCACTACGTATACCGTTCTTGCTTTCGTATCGATCGCCAGGTACCGGTGCCCCAGCAGCACCAGAATGAGGTTCGACTGTTTCTTCTTGTCCGGCTGGTAGACGCTCCACTTCAGCGGCGGCTTGCCATCGAGCTTCAATTGCGCCATGTCGAGCAGTTTCCAGCGGATTCGTCCCGAATCGTCCGCGCGCGCGGCTGCGCCCAGCGCAGCGCCGGCGATCAGCGCGCACATCAACACGATCGCTCCCCGCAACAGCCGAGTTGTCACACGTCTCGACATCTCCCCGCGTATCTCCCACCTCCATTTTACGTGATTGCCCTGCTTTGCGTGATTTGTCCCATTTTGCGCGCCCCATTGGTGGCCCACTGGTGCCCGTTGGTGATTGACACGCGGGTTGTGCGGCTCGCGCTCTCTTAACGTGTTCTCCCTGCGCCTGCCGCAAACAGGTTCACCCGTGGTTTAACGGTTTCTCGCTTGCAACTTGCCCACTCCCGTATAATCCGTCAGACGATGTGCGTCCAATTGGTCTCCAGGCGGCTCGGGACGTGATCAAAACGACGCGGAGCTTTCTCCTCGGTTGCAGTCGCATTTTCCCCGACTGCATCACGGTCAGCCAAGCCATCGCCTTCAACATGTTCGTCGCGTTTTTCCCGGTGCTTCTTCTTGCCCTGGGCCTCCTCAGCGGGACGTCCTTTTTCCATGATGCCGTGCGCGCCATCCCCGACCGTCTGAACCTGATACTTCCTCCCAGCAGCACGCAGGTCGTTACCGACTATTTCCTGCGCCGCGGTCCGCACTCCCACGGCTGGACGTATCTCGGGCTCGGCGGAACGCTAATCGCCGGCTCACAGGTCATGGTCGGCTTCATCGAAAGCTTTCGCCTGATCGAAGGCGATCCCATCGCGCTCGGCTACTGGCAACGCCAGTTCCGCGCACTCGCCATGCTTTGCCTCGCCATCGTTCCCGTCTCCATCGTCGTCGCCGTCACCATCTTTGGCAAAGCGGTCCGCCTTTGGTTCGCTCACCGCGCGGGAGTCTCGCTTCAATTCGCTCATACGCTTTCCTTTGTCGTCTACGCAGCCGCTGTCTTCCTTTTTGCCATGACCGCCCTCGTCATCATTTATCGACTGGGACGCCCCGGCCATCCGGGCATCATGGAACTGTTTCCCGGCGCGTTCATTGCCAGCGTTCTCTGGTGGGCCGCCGACGTTGTTTTCGGCTATTACGTTCGCCGCGTCCCCTACACCTTGGTCTACGGAGGGCTCGCTGCCGCTATCGGCCTGCTCCTATGGATGTACATCACGGCCACAATCGTCCTTCTCGGCGCTGCCTACAACGCCGAGGCCTCGGAATTCCGCCGCTCCAAAAAATCCATCCTCGCCCGCCAGGTCGTCGCCCCCAGATAAACGCCGCGCCGTCTGTGCTTTGCGGCACTTCACCCTCCCCCCGCGACCTGCTCTGCCGCCCGCCATATATGGAGCTAGGATTGCTGCCTCTCCTTCTACCCCTTTTGGTCCTTGACATTCCACCACACCGGGCGCAACTTTACCCCAATTTCCCGTTTTGCACGCTTGCTCTCGGTCCACGTTAAGTTTCTTGGAAAGCTCTGCGCATGCGGGCCACTTGCCCGCTGGGAGCAGTGATTCTTGTATCGAGCTTATCTGGATATTTGCTTATGGCGGTCACCTCAAACTTCGTCCGCGAGAATGGTGGTGCACGCGGGTTGACTCGGAGGTATTTGCCATGACGCGTACTCGCATAGTTCTTGCTTTGCTGGTGGCCAACGCAGTTCTCTCCGGTTGTGGAGGATCGGGTACCCCTCCCCCGCCGCCTCCTCCGATTTCCGTCACCTTTCCCGGCGGCAACGCGCAAACCGTCCAGCAGGGGCAATCGCTCACCATCAACGCCGTCGTGAACAACGATTCTTCTGCTAAAGGCGTCACTTGGACTCTCGGCGGCGACGGCTCCCTCAGCAAGCAGGCCAGCACGTCGGTCGAGTACGACGCGCCTGCCAGCGTCGTCAGCAACGTCGCTGCGACAATCACGGCGACTTCGGTTGCCGATCCAACCAAGTCGGCCGTATTCAACGCGACGGTCACGTATCCGCCGGTCGCGCTCGTCAAATTGAGCGCCGACAAGTATTCAGGCGGCCTCGGGCAACACGCGACAGAAGTGGAGCCTGATACGTTCGCCTTCGGTTCCACCATCGTTTCGACATTCCAGGTCAGCCGCATCTTCGGCGGCGCGGCCATGGATGTCGGTTTCGCCACTTCGACCGACGGCGGCGCTACCTGGGCTAGCGGTGTTCTCCCAGGCATCACCACATCAGAGGGTGGCGGTTTCGACGCGGACGGCGACCCTGTCGTCGCCTACGACGCGGCTCGCGGCGAGTGGATCATCGCGACGATTGCCGTCCACGACGACGCGAGCGGAAATCCCTTGACCGAGCAAATCGTGGTTAGCCGTTCTCCGGACGGTTTCAACTGGGGGAACCCGGTCGCTGTAAACCCCGAGGGCGTCTACGACAAAGACTGGATCGTTTGCGACGATACATCCGGCAGTCCTTTCTTTGGACACTGCTACGTTCAATGGGTTGCCCCGAAGGGCTTTCTCAACCTCAGCACATCCACGGACGGCGGAGCCACCTGGGCGGCTCCACTGCTTACCGCTGATTCGATCAAAGGAGGCGGGACGCAGCCTGTCGTACAAGCTAACGGGACCGTGATTATTCCGATGCTCAAGCAATTGAGCACGGACATGCTGTCCTTCGTTTCCACCGATGGGGGCGCCAGCTGGAGTTCCACCACCGAACTCTCCAATGTTACCGACCATGAAGAAGCGGGCAACCTGCGGAGCGTTCCGCTAGCGTCTGCCGAAATCGATGGAGCAGGAAACGTCTATGTGGCGTGGCAGGACTGCCGCTATCGCACGAACTGCGCGTCGAACGACATTGTCCTCTCCACGTCGAGCAATGGAATCAATTGGACATCGCCGGCGCGCGTTCCCATCGATCCTGTTGACAGCACCGTTGACCATTTCCTTCCCGGCTTGGCCGTCGATCGCTCGACGTCCGGCGCAAGTGCGCATCTCACGCTCTTGTATTACTACTATCCCGTCTCCGCTTGCGGTGCGAACTGCGATCTCTACGTGGGATTCGTCTCTTCCCGTGATGGGGGCCAGACGTGGACCGCTCCCGTTGTACTTGCCGGCCCCATGAAGCTGTCATGGCTCGCGCAGACCGGCAGCAACGTCACTCCGGGAGCCATGGTCGGAGATTACTTTTCGACTTCTTACGTTAACGGGAATCCGTTTGGGGTTTTCGCCGTCGCTAAGGCCAACTCTGGGTCAACATTCGATGAAGCCATGTACACAACGGGACAACCCATGCTCACGCCTGCGAACGCCGCGCGCTTCAGCTCGAAAGGCGATAGGCCAGTCCCTCATGCCAGGTCCGACCATCCGCCGCGCGACTTGTATCCCGAACCGCACCGGGTTCCGCCCGGCCCCATTGCTCGCCTCAGCCGCAGAAACAGTCAGCACTATATTCCAGTCCGCTGACCGGCGATCATTGTGCCGACTTTTGAAGTGTGGTGCGGCCGTCTCGCCCGGTCTGACTTCAGTCCTTGCGGCCGCCTCTACGTGTCAGGGTATGACCTGTCCGTCCGGCAGGCGGGCTTCAGTCATACCGTCTATCGCCCCAAGAACAAGAATCGCATGGGCTTTAGCCCCTGTGTTGGGCTGCTGCTTCAGCCGTGGGCCTCCCGGCGCTCAATTCGGCTCCCAACCAGTCACAAAAACACCCGTTGCGAGCCATCGGAAAGGAATCAAAGGCGCTCAGAGTGAGGCTAATTGACGCTGCGGTGGAGGACGGTCGCGATCTCCCGCGCCTCGCAGATGAGCTGAGCGAACTCCTCGGGCAGGATGGATTGCATCCCGTCGGACAGCGCGCGGTCGGGGTCGTGATGGACTTCGACGAGCAAACCATCGGCGCCAACCGCCACAGCCGCCCGTGAGAGCGGCAGCACTTTGTGGCGCTTGCCCGTTCCGTGGCTCGGATCCACAACGATCGGCAGGTGGCTGCGCTTCTGCACCGCCGGAACGAT
>DATEKA010000037.1:0-30671 GCA_035277685.1 Candidatus Acidiferrales bacterium | reverse complement strand
CTCGACGGCACGACTCTGAAGCATCGCATCGAAGGGAAGCCGATCCCTGTGGATTTGCTCCTTGACTGGGGCATTGAAATCGCCGACGCGCTCGACGCGGCTCATTCACGCGGGATCATCCATCGCGACATCAAGCCCGCCAATATTTTCATCACCACGCGCGGCCACGCAAAAGTTCTGGATTTCGGCCTGGCCAAGGTCATCGAAGCCGCCGCTGGAGCGGGCGCCACGCGTGCTACTCTCGACATCGCGGGGGAGCATCTGACCAGCCCCGGCGTTGCCGTCGGTACCGTCGCCTACATGTCTCCCGAACAGGCCCGCGGCGAGCCGCTCGACGCGCGCACCGACCTGTTCTCCTTTGGCGCCGTTCTCTACGAAATGGCCACTGGGCGCATGCCTTTCAACGGCAACACGACCGCCATCCTGCACGACGCAATCTTGAATCGTGACCCTGTGCCTCCGGTACGGCTGAACCCTGACGTTCCGCCCAAACTTGAGGAAGTGATTTATAAGGCCTTGGAGAAGGACCGCGAGGTTCGCTGCCAGTCCGCTGCGGAGCTGCGCGCCGACCTCAAGCGCCTCAAGCGCGACTCTGCCTCCGGGCGGTCTGCAATTCATCGCCTCGCGGAAACTGAAGCTGACTCAGGCTCTGCCGGCCCAATTGCTGTTAGCGGGTCGCGTTTCGCCACCGAAGCGGTGCAGAGTCCGCCTGCCTCAACTGAGACAGTGTCAGGTGAACAGGGGAATATCTCCGCCGGCGTCGCGGGCTTGGCTTCCAGCGCCACCGTGTCACGCGCGTCTAGTTCGTCCTCCGTTGTCGCCGCTGCGCGCGAGCATAAACTCGGCGCCGCCGCGACCGTCGCCATCGCGCTCGTTTTGATTGCCGCAGCCAGTTACGGCGTTTACGCCTTTCTTCACCGTACTCCGGCGCTTACCGGCAAAGACACCATTGTGCTCGCCGACTTCACCAACACAACCGGGGATCCCGTCTTCGACGGCTCGCTGCGGGAGGCGCTGGCGGCGAAGCTTGCCGAGTCGCCCTATCTGAACATCGCTTCGGATTCGCTGGTGCGGGAGACGATGCGTATGATGGAGCAGCCGGAAGGCGCGCGCTTGACTCCCGAACTGGCGCAGCAGGTCTGCCAGCGCACCGGCGGCAAAGCCGCACTGGACGGAACGATTTCTGGCATTGGAAATCAGTATGCGTTGACGCTGGATGTGATCGACTGCGCCGCCGGCTCGTCGCTGGCGCGCGCGGAAGCCGAAGCCGCCAGTAAAGACCAGGTGCTGCCGGCGCTGGGCAAGCTGGTCGGCGAGATTCGCTCGAAGTTGGGCGAATCGTTGGCATCGATCCGGAAGTTCAATACACCGATCGAACAGGCTACAACGAATTCGCTCGAAGCCCTGAAAGCATATTCACTGGCAGT
This sequence comes from Candidatus Acidiferrales bacterium, assembly GCA_035277685.1. GTDB lineage: Bacteria > Acidobacteriota > Terriglobia > Acidiferrales > UBA7541 > Palsa-295. Next base: position 29,244 of record DATEKA010000037.1, on the reverse strand, counting down.
GGACGACCTCACCAAAGGCGACTATTCCGCTTCCGTGCCCCTGTTCCAACGGGCCATTTCGCTCGATCCCAATTTCGCGATGGCCTACTCGACGCTGGCCACTGCGTATTTTGATTTGGCGCCGCCAGGAAGTAGAAACGACGAAAATATTGTCGAAAACGCTAAAAAGGCGTTCGCATTGCGCGACCGCGTCAGCGAGCGGGAGAAGCTCTATATCGCCTCACATTATTACGATTACGCCACCCGCGACCTGATTAAAGCAGACGAAGTATACCAATCGTGGGAGCAAATCTACCCTCGTGACGAAGTTCCCTGGAACAATCTTGGCTTGAATGATTCGCTGTTTGGGCAGCCTGACGAGGCAAGAGGGCAGGTTTTGACCTCTTTGCGGATCGAGCCGAACCAGGAAATTGGTCTGGGGAATCTGGCCACGTACTATCAAGAAGCAAACCGTTTCGAGGAATCCCGCGCCACCCTGGAACAGGTGGAAAAGCAGTTCCCCAATGCCTTGGGGTCTCACGTTGACCACGTCTTTCTTGCATTCATCACAGGAGACAAAGCGGCCGTCGAGCGGGAGATGAATTGGCTCAAATCCCATGGACGTGAAAGCGCAGCGCTGAATGTTGAAGCGGGGATCGATGAGTTTTTGGGCGAATTTGCGGCCGCAAGGAAACTACGGGAACAATCGCTGCCGCCCGCCTCCAGGCAACCGGCGAAGAGCTTCGCGACGGCTCAGGCCGCCGCGCGGGATGCCTTTGTCGAGGCGCTCGGAGGCGATTTCCAGCGGGCGCGCGCCGATACCGCAAAGTCTCTTTCGCTCAAGTCGGACGATCCAATCATCGCTGCCGTCGCCGCTCTGGCGCTGGCCGGTGATGGTGCTCGAGCGGAAAAGCTCGCCGATTCGCTGGCGCAAAAGAGTCCGGATGATACCGTTTTGAACCAGCTCCAGCTCCCCGTAATTCGCGCAGCCGCGGCCTTGTCGCGCAGCCAGCCGGAACAAGCCCTGACTCTCTTGCAAACCACGCAGCAGTATCAGTTTTCCCCCGTTGGCCCCTTGCATTTCCTCTACGCGCGAGGGGTGGCGCATCTGGCTGCCAAGGACGGAAAAGGCGCCGCCGCCGATTTCCAAGCCATCATCGATCACCGTGGCGTTTTTCCTATGTCGCCCGAACATCCTCTGGCGAAACTGGGCCTGGCACGGGCGCAGGTACTGTTGAACGACAAGGCCGCCGCGCGGATCGCCTATCAGGATTTTCTAGCCACGTGGAAGGACGCTGATCCCGATCTTCCGGTGCTTCGCGCGGCAAAAGCAGAGTACGCCAAGCTATAGTAGTGATTGGGGATGCACTAAATCGCCATCATGGAACGCCCACTGTGCCGCTCCATTCCGCGCTCTCCCTAAATCCCTTATTGCTGTATGTAAAAGAAAATAATATAGATACGACTACAATTCCAAAAAGTGTATCGTGTCGCAAACTTTTCCTCGTCCTCCTGCATCTAATTGGGCATGATTAAGGAGAATAAGCGTAAGCTACAGGGATCAGGGCGTTTAGTACCCACGCGCCCGACGGGTGTCGAGTACCGGGTCAAGTACGGCATTCATTCCGTACCGGACGTCAAGCAGCACGGAAGGGCGGCCCCAACTCTTCAATGGACGAAGTGCTCGGTGCGCTCTCTCCACGCTCACAAGATTCCAGAAGGACGGTACTTCCTGCACGCCGACGAAGGTGGGGTCTTCCAGGTGAAGTGTACGGGGAGCTCCTGGGAATACCTCGCGACAGCAGCTTGAATCCTATCTTCTAGAAATTGTCTATCTGACAGGAGGCCCGCAGCGGCACATTCGTCGTGCGCGCGGGCTATCCTGCCTTGCGCCGGGTTTTCTTGCCCGGCTGTTCGACAGCAACTGGTGGCTGCCCGCTCTTGGGTACCACGCGTAGAAGGGTCTTCTTTTCCGTTCGCGGCGCAGTCTGCTTCTCGCTCAGGCTCTGCTTCAGGGCGGCCATAAGATCAACTGGCGCCACCTGCGCAACAGATGGTACCGCGACCACGTCCTGTCCGTGCGCTTTGGCCTCGATTAGCGTTCGTAGCGCTTCCTGGTAGGTGTCGTGGTACTTCTCGGGCTCGAACGGCGCCGCTAGGCTCTCCACGAGCTGCATGGCGAGTGCGCGCTCCTGCTCCTTGATTTCGAATTTCCCGTCTCCCCCTTCCGCAGCGGCCCGTATCTCGTTTGAATAGAACATCGTATGAAGTGTCAGACCGCTCTTACGTGGCCGCACGATCACGATGTACTCCCGGTTATGCATCGTCGCTTTCGCGATTCCTGCGTAGCCGGTCCGCTGCATGGTCTCGTGAAGCAGTTTGTACGCCTTCGCGCCCGCGGCATCGGGCGAAACATGATAGGAGGCGTCATAGTAGAGCGGATCAATCTCGTCCAATTTGCAAAACTCCAGTATTTCCATCATCCGAGCCGATTCCGGCTCGATCCTGTCCAACTCCTCCTCCGTGAAGAGCAGGTACTGGTCTTTTTCATACTCGTAGCCCTTCTCGACTTCGCTCCGTTCCACCTGGCGATTGCACGTCGGGCAGAATAACGGCTGTTTCAGGCGCGTGTGGCAGACTTTATGAAGCTGATTGAAGCTGATTCGCTCAGTCCGCGCCGCCGGCGAGAGCTGTATAGGGATCGCAACCAGGCCGAATGACAGAGTCCCTTTCCATGTCGCAGCCATTTGCCTCCCCCAAAACGTCCTAAATGAGATGCAAACCTGAATCGTACGTTTTCGCCTCCCCTTCGGCAATAGGGATCAGTGCGGTGTGTCAAATAGGACAGACGAATAAAAAGCAAAACTGAGCACTCCGTTCTAGCGCAATGTGCTCCAGCTTAACCTCCGCGGAATGCAACCGCCGTGCACCCCGCCGAATCGCATAGAATGGAGACAATATCGTTTCTGATCGGATTCATCGGACCAGCACCCCCAGCCATCCCTGCCCCTGAGTACAGTTTTATAACACGCCATACGGCGAAGAGTTCGGAAGCGGGATTTGCCCCGGTCCGGCTAAGCTTTTTTCCGAGAGAGGCCGCAGGCGAAATCTATCCTTCTGCGACTCGACTCGGCAGGAAAGTCAGGGAAAATGCCGATCTGCACCCCATTTCGATGCCGTGCCCGGAATGCCAAGCATCTGTTGGCTCTGCCTTTATTGATCTTCACTGCGGCATCTCCCGCCCATGCCGACGTTGGCATTGTTCTGAACGAATCGCTCGATACGAGCGTCGCATGGGTGACAGGCTCCGGCCACAGCGCCGTCTATATCTCCCGCGCCTGCCCTGAAACTCCTATCAAACTGCGGCTCTGCAGACCTGGTGAGGAGGGGGCGGTGATCAGCAATTACACGACGCTGGGGGAGGATCGGCCCTATCAGTGGAATGCCGTGACGCTGAGCATGTATCTGTACGGAGTGGAGGACCCGCGAAACCGGCCGTTGTTCGGGTCGGCCAAGGTGAAGCATGCGCTCGAAGAGCGTTATCGCGAAAAGTACCTCGGCGCGTACTGCACCACGGAGACATGCCTCAGGAGCGGCAAGGCGGAATGGCGTGAGATGGTGGCCTCAACGATCTCGAGGAGCGTGTACATCTTCGTGGTCAAGACCACGCTCCAGCAGGACGAGCGGATCATTTCCGAGCTAAATGCGTCGCCGAACGAGAACCACTTCAACGGTATTACGCGCAACTGCGCGACTTTCACGCGTCATATCATCGAGGCTTACTTTCCCGGCTCAGCTAAACCCGATTATATCAACGACTTCGGCATGACCAGCCCGAAGGCCATTGCCCGATCTTTCAGCCGTTATGCGCCGGGGCGTCCATATCTTGAATTCCATGTGCTTCATTTTGCGCAAGTTCCGGGCACCTCCAGACGCAGCCAGGAATGCCGCGACGGCACCGAGCAGCTATACCACTCCAAAAAACTGCTGATCCCCATGCTTCTTTTCGCCAATCATGAGTTGCCGATCGCCATAGGGTCATACGTCCTGACGGGCCGATTCAATCCCGAACGCGAATGGGAGAAGTATCCGACGGCACAAACGACGGAATTGGGCTATCGGGTCGTAGAAGCGAAACAGGAGGACGAGCCAGGGCTGCGCGACCAACTCAGAGATCAAGCGAAAGGAGAGCGCGCCAGCGTAGTTGGAACGCGCAAAGAGTGGAACGATTATCGCAAGGCTCTCAATGGCAGGGTCGAAGATGCGGTTGACGAGGAGGCTATCCCCGACCGTAATTATGTGAAACGGCTTTTCAAGTACATGGACGAAAAGGGAACGCCTTCTCTCGATTCGGATGGAGCCCTTTGGATAGACCTCCCTGGCGCGGAGCCTCCATCCCGAATCGGCTTGAGCGCGAGCAATCTCCTGGCGTCTGGGTCAGACGCGCAGCTCGCCAGTCAATTCATGCTCGCCCGAGTCTACAGCATTCTTAGAAGCCCGAAGCACAGCCGCGAAGGGATGATCGAATTGAAAGCGGACTGGCAGCGGCTGGACCGCACTCGGTCGGAGCGAACAGCCTGGGTTACGCGAACACGGGCGGGCGCCGATAGAGCGGGGGCGTCTAGCGCAGAAGCGACCGGGGTTTTCAAACCAAATCGCGAGAAGAATTACTGAGCCGATGTCCCGAAAAAGAGTATGCTTCTCCCCGGCGTTTCGGCTCACCTGGGTGTCCCCGAGTGGTCCCGCCGCGCCCCGAACCGTTTCTGATGCAACCGGCGACTGCGAACTTGGGACGCACATACCTCGCCGCGGTTGTGTGCTTGTTGTTTGTGACCTGCAACGCAATCGGACAAACGGCCCTGAAGCCCCCAGCTGCAATGAGCTTTTCTCACGCGCCAACAATTGTGATCGGGTTCGTGGGGGGCTTCGTCAAGCACGACGATCCGGCATACGGAACTGTGCGACTGGCGCAGCGGCTGCGGAGCAAGTATTCATCGGGCATTGTCGTGCGGGTGTTTGAGAATCATCATGAGAAGCAAGCGCGACACGAGCTCCTTCGTCTATTGGACACCGACCACGACGGCACACTTTCCCCAGCCGAGAAGCAGAGCGCGCGGATCGTCATCTTTGGCCACAGTTGGGGCGGATCGGAAACGGTGACTCTTGCGCGCCAACTGGACGCTGCATCGATCCCCGTCCTGCTAACGGTTCAGGTGGACTCGGTGCGCAAATTTGGCGAAAACGATGCGGTCATTCCGGCGAACGTCGCGCAAGCCGTGAATTTCTACCAGCCAAATGGAATCATTCGAGGGCGGGCGAAGATTCGCGCCGCCGACCCAAGCTCGACAGACATTCTCGGGAATTTCCGTTTCGATTACAAAGCGCACCCGCTCTCCTGCGGGCAATATCCGTGGCACGACCGAATTTTCATGAAAACGCATATGGAGATGGACTGCGATCCGAGAGTGTGGAACAAAGTGGAATCTCTGATCCGCTCGAAGCTTCCGGACGAAGCGCATGGCCTGTGACGCGGCTTCGCTTGTCTCCGCTGCGGCGTTCTGAAATAACCGCTGAGTCAGCGACTGCGGGCGGGCCTGCCCCGGCGTGTATCTGAGACGCGCGCCTACAATACTGGACGCGTAATCACGCGCTTGACTCCGGCCCGAGCCGAGCCTAGTCTCGACGGGCGTGCCGCCCGGCACGCCGAGTTGAATCCGCTACGGAGGAAAGACGATGATCTCGCGAATCGTGACCTGCACAATCGATCCGGCCAAGGCAAGCGATTTTAAGTCGGCGCTCAACAACGAATTTCTGCCCCGCATCCAATCGCAACCTGGATTTGTGGACAATATCGAGTCGTTTGACTCCGCGACGGGGAAATTCTGCTGCATGACGCTCTGGGAGTCCGCCGAAGACGTGCGGAACTACGACAGCGGTCTCTTCCAGGAGGTGGCAGCGGGCCTGGGTCCGCTGATCCAGGACGGGCCCACCGTGCAAACCCTACCCGTAGAAAATTCGTCGGTTCACAACGTGAAAGCGGGCAAAGCCGCTGCGTAAGACCCGGGTCTCGAACAAAAGGGGCGGATCCGTAAGCGGACCGCCCCTCGGACATCCTATATGGAAGCGCTACTGAGTGACCGTCTTTACCGCGTCACCCACTTTGAAGTCGGCGCCCGAAACGACCGTCGCCACAGAAGAAATCTCATCTACGTCGGTTACGCGAACTACGCCGACCGGGGTCGAAAGCCGCCGGATCACCTGGCCGGTTGAAGGATCCTTGATCTCCCGCGTAACGCGCTCCACGGAGAGCTGGTCGCCAACTTTCACGCCCGCCTTCGCGCCCACATTCAGAATGATCTGACCGTTGTCCACCGCAGCAACCAGTCCAGTGACAACGACCGTGCGCACCTGCAGCTTGGAATTGTCCCCGATGAGCCCGGTGCTCATCTGCTGGACCGCAGCGTTCACAGCTTCGCCGAGGATAGTCTGCTGAAAGTCGCTCGAGCCGAAGTCAACGCCGCCGGCGCCAAAGCCGCGCCAGTTGCCGCCGCCTCCCAGAAGGCCGGTGCTCTCGCGCTTGGATTCTCCGTGCCCTGATGCAACGCCAAGAATCTCAGCGGTGTCGATGTCCACGATTCGAGCATCCACATTAACGATTGCTTTGCTCTTTTTGTGCGAGAACCCTCCCAATCCAAAACCGCCGAGTCCGCCACCCACACCTCCGACTTTCGTATTCTTCGTCTCATTCCCGAACTGAGTGATGCTGCCGACAATGATGGCGTCCACGCCGAGGATCTTTCCGATTCTGGCAGCCGACGCCGGGTTGGCCCGATCGCTGTTCGAGAAATTCTGCTCCGTGAGTATCTTGTCAATCTGCTTGCGTTCGATGACGGAATACGTGCCGTCCTGCACGAGATATTTCACGAGCAGATCCGAGATTCCCTTGCCCACGTCCACGTTGCTTCCGAAGAGGGCGGAAGAATCCGACTGAACCGTCGCGTAGTCGAAGTCGAATATCGCAACACGCTTCTTGCGGCCCTGTGGCTGAGGCGCGGCCTGCGAGGCTGGCGCCGCGGCAGCGGAAGGCGCAGCGGCTTGTGTTTGTGCGTTGGCGCTCGGTAGATCGCACCACATCATGACAACCAGGACACAGGGGCACAGCCAAAGGGCCGTTTTCATGGATGGGTCTCCCCTTTCAGGTTCGAATCGTCTAAAACTGGGATCGGATGGCGAGAATCTTACTGACGGGCCGCTGAGAGGTCAACAGCGTTTTCAGCGCAATGTCACGGAAGACTAGCCTTCACGCTCTGCTGGCGCATCCGGTTCGTGAAGGCGCACATCGCCGCGAGTCGCAGCGCGTAATTCCGTACGAATCAACCCAGCCGGAAAGCCGGCGCGGAGAAGGCTGCGATACGCGGAGGCAATCTTCCGCTGATCGAGCGGGCCACGGACGCGCCCCAGCAACCGTTCCAGCCGTTTGCGCACCAGCGCCGCCTGATCCGTTTCGGCAAACACCGCGTCCAGGGCTGCTTCGATGTGCTGGTCGGGAACGCCGCGCGCGCGCAATTCGCGGGCGATGCGAAATCTGCCCTGGGCCCGCGATTGCGCGTGCTGACGCGCATAATTGAGAGAAAACTTCGCGTCATCGAGATAGTTCTGCTCGCGGAGACGCGCAATCACCTGTCCAATCGATTCCTTGTCTTCTGCGCGCCTCGCGAGATACTCCTTCATTTCATGGATGGAGTGGGCCCGGCGCATGAGAGCGCGTAGCGCGGCGGCATAAAGGTCCTGCTCGGTGGACATCTTGCGCAGATAAGTACGCACGGGGAAGAGCATAGAGACAAGGACGCACGGAAGCAAGGAAGTACGGAGACACGGCAATCCAGGTGGCAGCGCGCTTCATGAGGCGCCGGAATCAGTTTTTGATTGAACCGGCACGACCTGAATCCTGTCTTTGGGTAGGTGGAGCTACCGGTGGCCGAGGCGCTCGAACTCGGTCATGGCGCGCTCCATCTCTTCGCGCGCGGCGTCGGCGGAAGAACGGATGCCCTGGACGCGCAGGCGGAAATCGTCCGGATTCGACGCGCGCATCAGCGCTTCCTCGAGAGTAATCAGATTGCGAGAATAAAGGTCGAAGAGCGACTGGTCGAACGTCTGCATACCGTACTGGCTGGTACCGGCGGCGATGGCGTCGCGGATCATGCGCGTCTTGTCGGGGTTGATGATGCAGTCGCGAATGTAGCCGGTGGAAATCATGACTTCGACCGCAGGGACGCGGCCGACGCCATCGCTGCGCCGGACGAGCCGCTGGCTGATGACAGCCTTCAAGGTGGACGCGAGCTGCAATCGAATCTGTTTCTGCTCGGGCGGCGGAAAGACCGCGATAATACGCTGAATCGTTTCCGTGGCGTCGAGGGTATGCAGGGTCGACACGACCAAGTGACCGGTTTCGGCGGCGAGCAGAGCGGTGGAGATCGTTTCGAGGTCGCGCATTTCGCCGACCAGAACCACGTCGGGGTCCTGGCGCAACGCGGCGCGCAGCGCGGTCGAGAACGACGCCGTATCCACTTCGACTTCGCGCTGATTCAGAAAACCTTTCTTGTCGCGGTGCAGGTATTCGATGGGATCCTCAATCGTGATGATGTGCTCGGGGCGCAGGGAGTTGACGCGGTCGATCATGGCGGCAAGAGTGGTTGACTTGCCGGAACCGGTTGTGCCGGTACACAAAATCAAGCCGCGCTGCTCCTCGCACACCGTCGCCAGAATGGCCGGGAGCTCGAGTTCCTCGATCGTGCGAATTTTCGTCGGAATCACGCGGAGAACCATGCCCACATTTCCGCGTTGCTGAAAGACGTTGACGCGGAAACGGCCCAGGCCCGCGACGCCATAGGCCATATCCAGTTCGGCGGTCTCCTTGAACTTCTGCTTCTGGCGGTTGGTCATCATGCTGAACGCCATCGACAGCATCTCTTCCGGCGTGATACGGGGCACGTCATTCAACGCGTTGAGTACGCCGTCAACGCGAATATAGGGATGGTTGCCCACTTTGAGATGCAAATCGGAAGCGCGGCTTTCGACGGCGCGGCGCAGCAGATCATCAATTGCAATGGCCATATGAGCACAGCTCCGCGAAACAAGCCCCGCCTGTGACAGGCAGGTTCTACCGACGCTAGCACGCGCGGGAAGGGCCAGCAACAATCGCGGACGCGCCGATTTCTAGACGCGCAACTCTCCGGCAGCGCAGTTGAACGAAGGCGTTTTCTTCGCGGAAGAGCGACCACTGCAACGAGGCGCGAGCGTTCGATTCTTGACCGCAGCAGCTCTTATCTGCGCCTGCCCGCCGAAGACAGGCTCATCTGCGGTTGCGAATTCAGTTCGCTACGCGGGCGGCTGGTCGCCAAGGAAGAAACGGTCGTAGATCACGGCGGCGATGATTCCGCCGAACAGCGGCCCGATCCAGAACACGCCATGGTTGTGCCAATGGCGAGACGCGAGCGCCGTTCCAAATGTTCGCGCGGGATTGGCTGCCGACGCGCCGACGAGCGGCGCGCCGAAAAACACGCTGACCATGACGGCGAACCCGACGGGAACGCCGCCGAGCCTGCGAAAAGCACCACGTTCGTCCAGCATCGTTGCGAAATAGACGAACACGATAATCCCCGCCATCACGCCGGCCAGCACCATGCCGCGCCAGCGCGTGATCTCCGGCGCAAGGTCGGGTGTGCCAAGTCCCGCGGGCGCCCACGCCGGCTCGGGAACGATCACCGTAAGCAAATACGCGGCCGCGACAGCGCCGAGAAGCTGCGACAGACAATACCCGGCGCTCTGCAAAGTATCCAAACGCCGGGTTACCCAAAAACCTATCGTAATGGCCGGATTCAGATGTCCGCCGGAGATATGCGCGAACGCGGTAACCATCGCGGCTACGCCGATTCCGTAGGCGAGCGCGATGCCAACCAGTCCGAAGGCCGCCTGGTTCTGCAACTGGAGATAACGGTCGGCACAGATCGCTCCCGCGCCAACGAACACGATGGCGAAGGTGCCGATGAACTCTGCCGCGAGCTTTTGGAAGAAGCCGTACACGACTGGACGTGCGGATTCTAAAGGACGCCGTTGAAAGTTAACAGTTCAAAGTTCAAGACGGGCCTGATGGCGCGAAGTGTCGTTAACGCAGCAACGCGCTTACGTCGAATGCGGCGAGAGCCGAGATTTTACTTGAACACGCCGAGACTTGAAAGTTGCGGGAAACCGGCGCGGTTGGCGAAACGGGCCGAGGTCTATCGGACAGCGGCGCCGGTCGTGGCATTCACATGCGACAACCATCCATGACGATCCGGCTTCGTGCCGCCGGTGAGCGCAAAGAATTCGTCCTGGATGCGCTTCGTGATTGGGCCGCGCGCGCCATTGCCGATTTTGATGCGGTCAATGGAACGAATGGGCGTGACCTCGGCCGCCGTGCCGCAGAAGAATACTTCGCTCGCGATGTAGAGCAGTTCGCGGGGAATCATCTGCTCGCTCACGGAAATGCCGAAATCCCGGCAGAGCGTCATCACGGTGGTGCGCGTGATGCCGGGAAGAGCCGAGTTCGCCAGCGGCGGCGTGATCACCTGCCCGTCCACGACGACAAAAACATTTTCGCCCGAGCCTTCGCTGACGTACCCGTTCGTATCGAGCGCGATGCCCTCGACGTAGCCGTTGGTCGTGGCCTCCATGCGAATCAGTTGCGAGTTCATGTAGTTCGCCGCGGCCTTGGCCATCTGCGGCAGCGTGTTCGGCGCGGGACGATTCCAGGAGCTGATGCACACGTCCACTCCATTCTTTGCCGACTCCTCACCGAGATAGCGGCCCCACTGCCAGCACGCGATGTAGGTCTCGATGGGTGCCTCGGCGGGATCGACACCTCCGCCGCCATAACCGCGAAGAATGATCGGCCGGATGTAACAAGACGGCAGCTTGTTGACGCGCACGAGTTCCAGATTGGCTTCGCAGAAGTCGTCTACAGAAAATGGCACCTGGATGCGGTAGATGTACGCGGAGTTTATAAGCCGTTGCATGTGCTCGCGATTGCGGAAAATCGCGGGGCCTTGGGGCGTGCTGTAGCAGCGAATCCCCTCGAAAACCGCCGAACCGTAGCTCACCACATGCGAGACGACGTGAATCTTCGCATCATCCCAGTTGATGAACTTGCCGTTGTGCCAGATTTTCTCGGTTGTCTTGAGGGTCATCGGATCGCTCCGTCGCGCCGCAGGATGAGCACAAAACTTTCTCCAAACAAGACGGATTATAGCATACGGATTTTTGCCCCCGGCGGCGCAGAAGTCCGGCCAAGCGAAGTGCGCCGCGTCCATTTTGGCCCACCATTTTGGGCTACAGGCGAGACTTGTTCGTCGGTCGAATCGGATCGCGAGTTTCGGAGGGCCGACGCCAGCCAGGGACGACTTCCCGCGCAGTCAAACTGCAAAGGCCCGCGCAGGGTCGCCGTGTGCAGTCACTCCCGCGAACAGCAGGACGTGGCCGGCGTCGGCCTGAACGAGGAAACGCTAAGGGAATCGTATCGCACACCACGAGGCGTTCAATCGGGTATAACTGGTAGTCCGACTGTGCCAGTCAACAATGTATCGGTAAACACATCGGAAGGCAGGATCAGCCAACTTGGCGGAAATAAGGCGCGCGGCAAGGGAACCGAACCAGGCAGTGGACGAGTGTCTGTTCTGTAGGATCGCCAGGCGCCAGTTCCCCGCAAGAATTGTATTCGAGGATGCAATTTCCCTGGCATTCCTCGATCATCGGCCGCTCTTCCCCGGACATTGCCTGCTCGTCACGAAAGAACACTACGTTTCACTGTACGATCTCCCGTCAGACCTGATCGGGCCGCTGTTCTTGAATGGCCAGATGCTCGCGCAGACGGTCCAGCGGGCAATGGAAGCCGACGGCACTTTCGTCGCCATGAACAACATCGTGAGCCAGAGCGTGCCGCACTTTCACCTCCATATCGTTCCCAGACGGCGTGGCGACGGTCTTCGCGGATTCTTCTGGCCGCGCCACAAAGCGACTGAAGAAGAACTTGCCGCCGTACAGGCGAAGCTCGTTGCGGCCCTCAACCATTTCGGATAGAGAAAGAATGGGGCAGAGCGCCCTGGGACGCCGGTCCCTCTACATCGAAAACCGAATTTGCCGCCATTCAAGCACCAGGCATGTCCGCCCCGTTGTATAATCCAGTCCAATGCGCTGGAACCAACCGGCAGTTCCCGCCCGCGCAAGCCGAGACGCCCGTGCCGACCATGCCGTATCCAACCAGAGTCACAGAAAACGGATTGTCCAAGTTTGGGCGCCTGCTTCTCCCTTTCGGCGCGTTCGCCACAGCGATTTTCTCTTGTGTGCTGGTCTTGACCTTTGGCGCTGCGGCCCAGGGCCGCCCCGGCCAGCCCAGCGGCGCTCCCCAAGGCGGCGGAAGTCTGGGTCCGGGCGTCGGCCTCTCGATGGATATGAACGAGAAAGGCTCGGTCGTGGTCCGAGTGCTGGGTCCCCACAACGTGGCGATCCGGCAGCAAGCCTTCGTTCGACTATACAGCATGAATTCGGGCGCTCTGTTGAGAAGCGGGCTGACGAATCTTGACGGCTCGATCTCGTTCAACAGTCTTCCGGGCGTGGGATATTACACAGTCGAAGTAAGCGCCGCCGGCTATCAGAGCCAGAGCAAGACCTTTAATGTGTCCGACACGCTGACTTTCACGGAAGTGGACATTACGCTGCAACCCGTTGGCGGGGAAAGCGTCGGTACCTACGCCCCAGGCTCTGATGTTCCCGAGAAAGCCAGAAAGCACGCCGACAAAGGCGTGGTTGCGTTTCGTGCCGGAAACCTCAAGCAGGCCCAGAAAGAACTCACGGCGGCATACAACGCCGCTCCCAAAGCATCGCTAACGAACTACTTGCTGGGAGTTCTATACCTGCGAATGAAAGACCTCGATCAGTCGGCGCGATATTTTGCGAATTCAATCGCCATCGATCCCAAGGACGTTCCTGCTCTCGTTGGCCTTGGTCATTCGCTATATCAGAAAGGCGACCTGAAGGGGGCCGCAGACGCTCTTCGAAAGGCAACTGCCATTGATGGCAAACAATGGGAAGCGCTCTGGTTGCTCGCAGAAATCGATTTCCGCCAGAGGGACTTCCAAAGGGCGCAGACAGAAGCGGAACAGGCTGTGGAATTTGGGAAAGGAGCAGCAAACGGCGCGGAGTTCATCGAAGCGGCCGCGTGGGCGGAGCTTGGAAATACAGACCAGGCCTTGAAAATGTTTCAGGCTTTTCTCCGCGACGCGCCCGCCGATCCGAACGCGCCGACTGCCCGCGAACTCGCGGGTAAGTTGGAAATGGAGCGGGCTGCGGCGGTTGTGCCTTCCAAACCGGCGGCAATCTCTCCAGCTCTGGCCGTCTCGAACCACTCGCCTGCGGCCGGTGGCTCATCTCCGGTTCTCTCTGCTCCAGCGCCAGTTCTTCCTTTGCCCGACTGGGAACCGCCGGATGTTGATCAGCAAAAGCCGATGGTGTCGGACGGCGTCACCTGCCCCGCCGCTCAGGTGATCGAGGAAGCGGGCGCCCGCGTGAGCGAACTGGTGGACAGCGTGAACCGGATCGAGGCTACCGAGAAAGTGACGCATCAGGAGCTCAGTACCCTCGGCCATCCGGTGTTCACGGAGAAACGAACCTTCGATTATTTGATCTCGATATCAGATTTCAATTCGGGGCTCCTGAACGTCAGCGAGGATCGCCAGGGCGCCGGAGCGAACGGCTTTCTGGGGCACGTATCCATGTTCGGTCTTGCTGATCTCCCTCTGATCTTCCATCCGTCGCTCCGCGGAGACTTCCAGATGACCTGCGAAGGATTGGGCAAATGGCGGGGGCGTGCCACGTGGCTGGTCTATTTTCGCCAGCGTCCCGACCGTCCGGAGCGAATCCGTTCGTATCGGCTCTTGGACGGCACTTCGTTCACCGCGGGGCTGAAGGGTCGCGCCTGGATTGCCGCCGATTCCTATCATATCGTGCGCATCGAAGCCGACATGATGAAAGCGCTGCCGCAAATCGGGCTTGGCTCTGAGGAGGATGTGATCGAATACGGTCCTGTTCCGTTTGCGACCAAGAAGGCCGTGCTGTGGCTGCCCTCCAGCGCGGACATCTACTATTTTTATCGCCACCGGCCGTATCACCGGCACCACGCGTTTACGGATTACCGCCTGTTTTCCGTCAGTGCGACTCAGAAGATCGGCCAGCCCGAAGTAGGAGATGAGAAGAACAATCGTCGTTAGCACCGGCAAAAGGAACTGTTCGTTCCTGAGGAGGTCAGGACGCGAGCGCGGCGTTTTGCGGAAGGGTCGAGTCGTGCAAAGGGGGCCGCCCCGCCGATTCGCGAACAACGAACTGCGGCTCGATCGCGATTTCGGGAACGTATTCGGCGCGTCCCTCGATGCGGTCAAGCAACGTCTTCGCAGCGATCTTCCCCATCTTCTCCAGTGGTTGCCGCACGGTAGTCAGGCGCGGACTTGTGTAGGCCGCTCCCTGGATGTCGTCGAACCCAACCACTGAAACATCCTGCGGCACGCGCAATCCGGCATCTTGAAGAACACGCATGGCGGCGATCGCCGAATTATCGTTATAGCCAAAAACCGCGGTGAACGGGCGGTTGCGGCTGAGCAACTCCCGCATAAACGGGTAGCCGTATTCCGGAGCTCTGGCGGCGCAGCCCGCCTTGTCGTCGAGTTGGACAATCAGCTCGGGCTGTACCCGAATTCCGAGCTCTTTCGAAACATCCACGATGTTGCGCCAACGTTCGTCCGCATCGGAACTCACCGCGGGCCCTTTCATCAACGCAATATCTTTATGCCCGAGCTCGACAAGGTGTTGCAGCGCCAGGTGAATCGCTTTCTTGTGATCAATCACGATATTGGTCACGCCTTCCACGGGACGATGGCCGGCCACGGCCACGGCCGGCAAAGCCAACTTTTCGTCAATCGAGGTGTCAATGGTGATGAAGCCCTCGACTCCTCGCTGCAAGAGCAACTGAGCGTAGCTCTCCAGAAGCTTCTTGTCGTGGCGATGAGCCACCGTCAAGTAAAAGAAATCATTCTCCCGTAGATAGGATTCGATCCCGCTGATGACTGTCGAACCGTACGGATCGCCGATCTCCGCCGCCAGGACCCCGATGGTGTAGGTGCGGTTGACGCGCAAAGCGCGCGCCAAAAAGTTCGGCCTGTAATTAAGCTCTTTCGCTGCGGCAAAGATCCGGTTTTTCGTGTGCTGCGGCACCGAGCGTGCCGCTGGGGAGTCATTCAGCACTGCGGAAACCGTGCCCGGCGTCAGTCCGACCCGCTGAGCCACAGCCTTCAGCGTGACCGGCATATGTCGGCGCGTCTGTCCGTCATTTTTTCGCGATGTCACGGGGTTCTGCGCGTCTTGGATCCGCCCAACAGTAACTTTTGGGATTCGCCCTTATTTTACATCGATCTGGACCCGCCCGCGAGAAAAATCATGCGTTACTTATTGAAATCGCGAGGTTTAGGGGCTTGACGTCAATCCGTACCGCTCCCCCGCCCGGCTTTCAGGCACAAACGCGGTCTTGCTTCGGATTCCAGCCGTCTCGTCAACTGTGTAGATGGAGTCCGCGGGCAGATCGTGAAACGTCTGCTTGATCCCGCTCGGCCACGAAACTTCTACTGTATTCATCACCCCGTGGCGGCCCAGCCCGAAGTGCAGGCGCAAATCGCTCTGCGAGAACAGACTGTTTCCCCCGCGCACCTCGTTCAATTGCTTGAGGTCGCCCGCCGTCACCGCCACTCGCGCGCCGATGCCAAGTTTGTTGCTCTTCTCCCCCACCAATCGAAACACGACCGAGTGATGCGTCGTCTGCGTTCGATTGATCAGCAGGGCGGGGGCTCCGTCCGCATCCACCACCAGCGCGTCAACTTTCCCGTCGTTGTTCACGTCGCCGAACGCAACTCCGCGCCATGAGCGCCGCATTTTATCGAGCCCGGACGCCACCGAAACATCTTCGAACGTCCGGTCGTGCCTGTTGCGGAAAAGCTTAATCGGTTGCCGGTACGTTCCGTATCCCTTGAGCCTGTCGGCTTGTGGATAAACATGGCCGTTGCTCACGAGAATATCCGGCCAGCCGTCGTTGTCGTAGTCGAGAAAGCCTCCGCCCCAACCCACGTAGGGGGACGTCGGCCCGACCAGACCCGCCTGCGAGCTGATGTCTTCGAAGCCCATGGCGCCGCGGTTCCAGTAGAGCGTGTCGTAAGAAAATTTGAAATTCGCCACAAACAAGTCCAGCAGTCCGTCGTCGTCGAAATCGCCGGCGTCGGCGGCCATCGATCCTTGCGGTTTACCCATCGCGTCTACCGACGTTCCCGAAATCCCGCTCACATCCTCGAACGTGCCGTCGTGCCTGTTATGGTAGAGATAATTCGGCCCTGCGTCGTTCGACACGTAGAGATCAGGCCATCCATCGTTATCATAATCGAACCACAGCGGCTGCATCCCATACGCGCCGGGCGAGTTATCAACGCCCGCTTTTTTCGTTACATCCTCGAACGTGCCGTCGCCGCGGTTGCGAAACAAGACGTTTGTCTCGCCAGCCAGGCCCAGCGGCCCGCAATGCACCGGGACGCCCATGATGGGGCAGCCATTCTTGATTGTGTCGGGAATGTTGTTCACGTCGAAGTGCAAATAGCGCGCTACAAACAGATCAACGTTGCCGTCGCGGTCGTAATCACCCCATGCCGCGCCCTGCTGAAAACCTGCCGCCTGCACTCCGGCCTGTTTCGTGATGTCCCTGAATTTGCAGTCGCCCAGATTCTCGTACAACACTCCGCCGCCATACCCGGTGACGTACAAATCCTGCCGTCCGTCGTTGTTGAAATCGCCGACCGCTACACCCATCCCCCAACCCTTCGTCGTGAGCCCGGCCGCCTGCGTGATATCGCTAAAATGCAACTCGCCATTCTTTCCGTCCTGGCGATAGAGCGTCACCATCAGGTCGCCGCCCTTCCGGTACCGTTCCACCGTCGACCCGTTTGCAACCACAATATCGAGCCTGCCGTCGTTGTCGCAGTCAATGAATCCTGCGCCTCCGCTCATGGCCTCCACGATGTAGAGCTTGTCCGGCGAAGAGATGTGCGGCACAGTCAGTCCCGCTTGCGCCGCCACATTTTCAAATCTTGGAAGCGCGAAGGACTCTTTCGTGTGCCCGCGCGTGTTCTCCTTGCCTGAGCCCCAGACTGCGCAGATGCCGAGAGTCGCAACCGCAAACGCTACTCCGCGCATTCACACCCCTCGAGCCTGGAGCTTTGTACCGGGAGGCGGCAACTTGACGCTCTTCGTGATCCCTTTACCCTCGACGATGGTATAGATTGCGTCTGCGGCGACGTTCTTCAGTTCCTCGCTCGCGCCGCTTGGCCAGCGAATCTCGATCCGCCGCATTTTCGTCTCCGCCCCCAGGCCGAAGTGCAGCCGCTGATCGCTTGACGAAAGATAGCTCCCGCCAGCGCGGACCTCATCCATCTGCGTCATCTTCGACGTGTACACCGTAACGCGCGCGCCGATCGCCGCCCGGTTGCTCTCCGTCCCTACCAGCCGAAACAGCACGCGATGCCACGGGTTCTTCGTCTCGTTCAGGAACAACGAAGGCGGCCCGCCCTTGTTGTAAACGACCGCGTCCACGTTTCCGTCGTTGTCGATATCGCCGAACGCCGCTCCTCGCCGGGATTGCAGCGGGCCATTGTTCAGCCCCGCGGAGTTTGCAATCTCCTCAAACGTCCCGTTCCCGCGGTTGTGAAAGAGCTGCACCGGCTCGCGATACGGATTCTCGTTCGGCAGCTTTTCGACGGCTGGAGCGACGTTTCCATTTGCGATAAAGACATCCGGCCAACCGCCGTTGTCAAAATCCGCGAATCCCGTGCCCCACCGCACTGGCGACGTGCTGACTTGCCCGATTCTCGACGCCCACGTCACGTCCTCAAAGCCGCTTGCGCCCTCATTGCGCAGCAGACTCACTGGTTGGAACCCGTAGCGTGTAATGACCAGGTCCAGGCGCCCGTCGCGGTCGAAGTCGGCAAAGTCGCCAGCCATGTTGCCCATCGAACGTCCTCCCACGCCGAGGGCCGTTCCCGTCAGCATGCCAACTTCCTCGAATGTCCCGTTGGCCTTATTGCGATAGAGAAAATTCGGACCCACGTCGTTGGCCACGAAAAGATCGGGCCATCCGTCGCCATCGTAGTCGGCCCAGACCACTCCCATTCCGCGCTGCCTGGTCGGATTGCTCACGCCCGCCTTCTGCGATACATCCTCGAACGTGCCGTCCCCGCGATTCCGGAACAGGAAATCGCTCTCGCCGTCGGCTTCGGGGACTTCGACGTGCAGCCCCTTGTAGTCGAACGATTTGTCCCCGGGCTGCGGCAAGTGGTGAATGTCCGATTGAACGTATCGCGCGACGAAGAGATCGGGGAAGCCGTCCCGATCGTAGTCGGCCCACGCCGACCCAACGCTGAATCCGCCCACGCTCAGCCCCGCCTTTTCCGTGACGTCCTGAAACTTGCAGCCGCCCAGATTGCGGTAAAGCACATTGTGGCCGTATCCCGTCACGTAAATGTCCGGCAGGCCGTCATCGTTGAAATCCGCGACCGCAACTCCCATGCCCCATCCGCGAACCGTCAATCCGGCAGCTTCGGTAACATCGGTGAAGTGCAACTCGCCGTTCTTGCCGTCCTGATGGTACAGGCGGATCATCAGGTCCCCGCCATCACGCAGATACCGCTGGATCGTCGAGTCCGTCACCGTAACGATATCCAGCCGCCCGTCGTTATCGCAATCCAGAAGCGCGACTCCCCCTCCCATCATTTCAACCAGATATCGCGGGTCCGTCGAGAAATGCGGCGCCGTCGTGAGACCAACCTGCGGCCCTACATCGCGAAATCGAATCGGAACTTGCGCGACACGCACGCGGGCGAATCCCAGTCCGGAGATGAAAATAACGAGAGAAAGTCCCGCAAGAGCCGCCGGCGTTTTCCTGATTTCGAAGTTCCGGTCTCGAGTGTCGAGTCTCACCAACGCCATCGGCGCCGGCTATTCCGGCTTTCCCTTCGCCGTAGATCGCAGGGCGTCGCTCCGCAGCGATTCGTAAACCTTCATTTCGCGATCGGCGTCCTGCGTTCGCGCCCCCCGGCGGTATGCGGCAGCCAGCTCGTAGTGAATCGGCCCGCTATTGGGACTCATCTTCGCCGCCTTCTCCAGGTTCGCCGTGGCGCTCGCGACGTCGCCCCGCGCCAATTGCAGCTTGCCCAACGTGAAATAGACGTGCGGATCCTGCCAGTTCTTCGCCAGCTCATTCAACAGCGATTGCGCCTCGTCCCCTTGCTGAAGCTGGATCAACGCCAGCGCCAGGTTGTACTTCGCGCCGGAATCGCCGGAACTCAGTTTCACGACTTCGCGAAACTCCGGCGCGGCATCCCTGAAATCCTTCTGTCCCGCGAACGCTTCCCCCAGCGCTTCATGAACCGCCGCGAACTCCGGCTTCTTCCCTTCCAGATCTTTCAACTGCGCGACGCCTTTGTCATACTCGCCCGTCTTGATCAACGCAACGCCATACGTGTAATCCAGTTGCGGATTCGCTATCGCCGCCGCTTCCATCGGCTGCAAAGTTTTCACGGCCTCGGCGTACTTCCCCGTCATAAAGAAACTCATCCCGAGCGACGACCGCGCCCACGTATCGTCCGGATGCGCCTTCATGTAACGTTCCAGCGGCCCGATCGCTTCGCCATACCGAAACGCCGAAACTGCGGCCCTGGCCCAGTTAAAGTCGAGCCCATCGAGCGACGGATTCCAATCGTGCGCCCGCTCGAAATAATCGAGCGCCTCGGGAAACTGCTTGCTCCCCGCCGCAATCGCGCCCAGGTTGTTGTAACTGTCCGCGATAGCCGGCCCCAGCTCCTTTTCGTATGCCGCCACCTGCTCCTCTTCCTTCGTGTTTGCCGCCCTTTTTTCGTCTCGGGCTTCGGTCGCCGCTGACCCATCCGATCCGGAGGCGCCCATGCTCGCTGGTCTTCCCTGGTTCTCCAGGACATTTTTCCGCATCAGCTCTTGCGAAATCTGCATCTCAGCCTTGCCCTGATCGGCGTGCCCGGATTGCAGCAGCAGTCGAGCCAGCATGTAGTGCGCGCGCTGCACCTGGTAATGATTTCGCGTAACGTCCGTGGTCAACTCAATTGACTTCCGTAGCGCCGCTTCCGCTTCGGCCGGACGATTCGTCTCCACATAGAGCTGCCCCAATGAAAGAGGCGGATCGGGACTGGCGGGTTCGAGCGCCGCCGCCCGCTTCAGATCCGCTTCGGCTTCCTTCACCTTGTGCTGGCTCAACTCGATGAACCCAAGCTGATAGCGGCTCAAAGCGTCATCCGGACGCAACGCCAGTTCCTCACGGAACTGCTCTGCCGCCTGCGGATACAGCGCGTCGCTTGCGCCGACCAGGTACGCCGCGCCCAATGAGTAGTGCGCGCCGGGATACTTCGGATCCTTCGCCAGCACATTCTTGAATTCGGCGATCGCCTGCTCAGGATAGCCGTTTTCCGCGTATGCCGTGCCAATCCGCATTCCGGCGGCGGGATCCCTGTACGCGTCCAGCATTTCCCCAAAAACCTTCGCGGCTCCCGGTTCGTCCTTCGCTTTCAGATACGCATTTCCCAACGCAAATCCGTTCTCGAAATTCGGCTGAATGCCGACCGCGGCCTCGAACTGCTCGACTGCGCCGCGCTCATCCCCGATTCCGGAAAGGATGCGGCCCATCGTGGCGTGTACCTTTGCGTTCTGCGGCTCTGCTTCCAGCGCGTCTTGCGCGAGCGACTTCGCTTTCTGTAGATTGCCCGCAAGTCTGCAAGCTTCCGCATAGTCCAGCCGGATATCTTCACTCGAAGGCGCCAGATTCAGCGCTTCCGCGAACATGGGTAGCGCCTTCTGAAAATCGCCGGCGTTCGACCGCCCCACCGCAAGCCGTTCCAGGGCATCTGCTACAAACAGCCTGTATTCCACCGCCGCCGCCTGCAACTTTCCCGCCGACTGAAAATTCTCCGCCTGCTCGTAGTGCCGCTGGAGCGGATTCTTCTCGCCGGACTTCACCTGGGCCGCAACAGGAAGTGCCATCGCGGCGATCGTGGCCATACACCCGGTCCAGAGAAGCAAATTGGCGCGAAAGAAGAGGCGAATCGCCGAAAGCGCCGTCGTATTTCGCCACACACGGAGAGCGCCCGCCGGTGAGCTACGCGGAATGGAGCGCCAGGGTCCGCAGTTTGACCCCCAACGTCCTCGAGGAGCGATTGCCATGCCCGGCTCCCTGATACGAAGTCCCCGCGATCCGCTACAGGAAGGCTCTGTCTTGCAGTTCTGCATGATACGGAATTATAGCTGAGGTCACTTGAGCTTCCAGACGGCGTACGTCTCAGCACCGCCCCGTTATTGCCCGAAAAAGCGGAGGGGCGGGTCCCAAAATGCTGGAACCCGCCCCGCGCATTTAGCTCTCAAAGCAACGACTTCAAGTCTCACCGCAGCTGGGGGCCCCGCCCGAACGGGGCCCCTCGCCGGGGTGGGCTTGCCCGCCGTATCGGCGGGTTAGAAGCTATACTTCAGGCCGAACTGCAAAATACGTCCGTACGCCGAGGTAATCGGGGTGTACTTGGTGTCGGTGGTGCCCCAATTCGTCGGAGTCACGTTGCCCGCCGGTGGAACAAACGTATACCCGCCGCTCTTGTTCGTCGGATCGAGCGAGTACTTCTGCGTCAGGAAGTTCCCGTTCGAGTAACCCACAAGAGGATGGTTCAAGAAGTTGTTCGCGGTCACCCGGAACTCAATCGTGTGCCGCTCGGTGATGTGGAACGTCTTGTAGATCGCCAGGTCACTGTCAATAAAGGCCGGCATCGAAATGTACGAAAGTTGCGTCGGCCCATTCGCAGCGATCGAGTACGGAGTGTAACCCAGAGGCAGCACACCGCCCGGCTCATTCTTATCCGCCAATTCCGCCGGCGTTCCCGTTGGAACTGACGGCATCGCAAAGCAACTCAGTTTGGCGTACTGGCTCGACGCCAGCCCGCTCGTCGGATTGCAGGTTTCTACCAGTTGGACGTTCATGCTCGCGTCCGTTCCGAAGTAGGACCGCTGGCTGAGCGAGTCCGTCACGGCGTTGCCCAGCGGATCGGTGAACGCGTACTGGAGGCCCAGGCCGAAGTTGCTATTGCCTGTGGCGGTCTGCATGTCGCCGCCCTTTTGCCACGTCGTCGTGCCCGCGATCGTCCAGCCGTCAACTGCGCCGCCCAGGAACTTGTTGTCTCCGTGGTAGGCCCTTCCCAGATCATACGCGTACGACGAGTTCCATACGTACGGCCGGTCAATGCGGCTCGGTACGTAATTCGCCCGTGTATCGAACGGATTGATGTTGTAGGAGACGAAGCCGAGTGCCTTCGACCACATGAAGCTCGTATTGAAGGTCAAACGGCCCGCCTGCTTGGCCCAGATAACTTCGAGCGCGTTAAAGTTGGAATAGCCCTTGTGCTGTTCCACATAGACGGCATTGGTTCCGTAAACGTTCGTGTAAACCGGGCTTGCCGACGTGCCTACGTTCATGGTTCCGAACGGATGGTAGTCGGCCAGACCGTTCATACATGTGTTGACTAAACTTCCATCCGGGTACTTCCCGCATACGTTTTCCGGATCCGTCGCTGTCGCAGATGCGTTACCGACCGTGGGAGCTGTCCACTGGTCCGGGCCGAAGAAGGCCCCCAGTGGCGTCTTGTTGACGTTGATCAGGTCGTTCCCGCCGAGGTTTCCACCGCCGTCCACTTGCCCGCCAAAGAACAGAGCCTCGCTGTCGTTACCCTCATACGCAACCTCCAAGTGAGAGTTCCACGGCAGGCGCTGGTCTATTGTCAGGTTCCAGTTCGTGGTGTACGGAATGTTGTAGTCGTTGGGATTCAGAATATAACCCGGGCCGCCCGATGGCGACGTGAACGCCGACACCGGCTTCTGCAATGACCCGATTTCGCTGAACAGCACCGTCTTGTTGCTGGGCAGAGTTGTCTGGATGCTTTGCTGTGCCAGCGCCAACGGGCTGCTGTAATCGTTCACCTGATCGTTGAAGAAGTACACGCCCCATCCACCGCGAAGGACCGTCTCGCCGTTTCCAAAGATGTCATAGGCGATTCCGAAGCGCGGCTCGAAGTGGAACAGGCGGTTCGGCGTTCCGCTGAGCGGGATTCCCGGATCGATTCCATGCCAGTAGACGCCAGGGAAGACCTTGCCAGACTGGACATCCGTGACCACCTTCCCCGGAATCCACACGGCGTTGCCGTAACCGTCGCGATCATACCAGTGGCCGATGTGTTCGAATCGGACTCCGTAGTCCAGAGTGAACCGCCGCGTCAGCTTCCACGAATCCTGGCCGTAGAAAGCAAAGGTTTTGTAGGCCTGGTCGTTCAGCGGCAGCGAGCTCTGTTCGTTGTAGTTCGAAGCGATGCCCATCATGAAGTTCGCGGTCGGGTTCTGCGTTCCCTGCAGAGCGCCCGTTACCGCGTCCGCAAGCGGCGTTGAAATCGAACTGAACGAGAAACCGCCGTTGTATGGGTTGAAGTTCGCCTGGTTATTGCCGGTCATTTCATAGTAGAAGCCGGCCTTTAGAGTGTGGTTCTTGTACACTTTCGTCAGGTCGTCTGCGAAAGCCGGGTTCTGCTTCTTGATGTAGTACTGATCACCGCTCTGGGAGAAAACGTCCCACTGGCTGAAATCAGGCAGCGTATAGGCGCCCGGGCTGTTCCAGCCGGGGACCATATTGTTTGCCAGATTCGGGTCAGTCTTCTGGAATTGAGTCGTATACCCGCCGCTCGTCGGATAGCCCACCACGCCTCGAGTCACGGCGCTGAAGTTCGACGGAGTCTGCGGCCCCCAATACCAGGTCCAGAAAGCCGTCATCTGGTTCGTCAGCGTCGGGCTGAACACGTGCAAGAAATTGCCCGTGATCGTCTTCGCCTGCTGCGCTTGCGTCAACCCGCCGCCCGGGAACACTACTGACTGACCGGGCAGCCACCACATGTGAGAATTGCCGTCGGAAGGCTGCGCGTCGCTCGCGTACTGGTAGGTAATGAACAGCTTGTTGTTCTCGTTGAAGTCGTAGTCGCCCCGCGCACGATACAGGTAGCCGTTGTGCCGCGCAGGGATTGGGACGAAGTAGTTGTACCCGCCGGGAGTGCTCGCCGGATCGGAGTTCGGCGCATCCCACTTCTGAATCATTGCCATCAGAGCCGCGGCGCCCGGATCAACTGGCACCGTACTTGTGATTGATGATCCTCCAGGACCGCCGTTCCCCGTCGGATCGTAACAATACGTTCCCGCGGCAGCGGAGGCCGTGCTCCCTGCGTTCAGGCCCTTGTCCGCTTGGCACAGCGCGTTGTTCAGCGCCGTGGGACCGAAATTGCCCGCCATCATGTCCGTCGTTGGAATGTACGACTGATCGATCGTCCCGCCCGTTGACAATTGGTAGAAGTGTTCGTACCCAAACCAGAAGAACAGCTTCTTCTTCATACCGGGAACGGGCCCGCCTACGTTGCCGCCGGGATAATAGTAATGGTCGCCGGTCTGCACATTCTTCCCCTGATGGTTCAATTGCCAGGAGTCGGAATTGAAGACGGCGTTCCGCGCGAACAGATATCCTTCGCCGTGCCACTGTGCGCCGCCCGACTTGCTGATGAAGTCCACCACCACCGGGCCTTTCGCGCTATCCGCCCCGAATGCCGACGTCTGGATCTTTACTTCCTGCACCATGTCCGGATTCGGGACCGCGATGGACGTGCAATCGCAGCCTTCGTCAATTATGTTCGTGCCGTCCATCAACAGCGACGTACCGCCGCGATATGGAGCGCCCGCGATCGACACGCCGTTGCCTATGTTCGACCCCACCGAGCTAACCTGGGTGAAGTCCGTTCCACCACTCGCTCCCGACGCCGTGCCGTTGGGCGTCATGACGGCGCCCGGGAGTCCGGTAAGAAGCTCAGAAGCGTTCCTGCTGATCATCGGCAGGCGGCTGAAGTCCTGAGCGGTCAGGTCGAGTGTCCGCGCTCCCGAGTCCACCGGAACGATGTCCGTGTGGGCCTCGATCGTCACTGTTTCGGTAGTCTGGCCGACATCCAGGGTCGCGTTCACGTTGCGCTTGTCCGTAGCCTGCAACACGATCCCCGGCTGCGCAAAAGCCTTGAAGCCCTTCGCTTCCACCTTCACCGTGTACGTGCCCGGATTCACAGAGGGGAACGCAAAATACCCCGCCGAGTCGCTGATGGTGCTCCGCGTCGTCCGGGTCGCCTGGTCCATCAGCGTAACGTTCGCCCCCGGAATCACCGC
Source organism: Candidatus Acidiferrales bacterium (assembly GCA_035277685.1). Lineage (GTDB taxonomy): Bacteria > Acidobacteriota > Terriglobia > Acidiferrales > UBA7541 > Palsa-295. The sequence continues at coordinate 3,849 of DATEKA010000037.1, read as the reverse complement.
TCCCGTGTTGTCGTAGACCGTGCCGGTGATCGTGCCCGTAATCTGGGCATGAGCAGCCGGCAAACAGACGAACAGCATTGCAACCACCGCTACGGCCGTCAGAGCGAATCGCCGCCAGTTGGCGCAATTCGACCCCGCGCCCAAGCTCTTTGCAAACTTACCTTTCATCTTGTTTGCCTCCTAGACCATCGCCCCGCTTGGCCCCGGCGTTCGTTTCCAAACCCGGAGGCTCGGATTGCTTGTGCCCTCGAAAACGAGAGCAGCCGAAGAAAAATTGTCAAAGGAAGGCACAGCACTGGAATCTCGCCCGAAAATTTGCTCCCAGTTGACTGTGGCTCCCCACCCCAAAATATCGATTTGGCACTATAATGCACGCCAAGAATATCGATTTGGCACCGCGATGCTTGCCTTGTACCCCCATCCCTCCTGCCTGTCAAGTGGATTTTTATTCGTCCCATCCGATTTTACGATTGACGTTCCCGTCTCGTCTTGAGACATCACTGGCCGCACCCAGACACGTCTCTGGGCCAACCGCTCGATCCCCGAGCCTCGGTTTGCCAGGTCCGCGCGCTTCAGTCCAATCTGGCCCGGCTCCCGCCTCCTGCCGCTGGCTACCAACTTCTCAATTTGTTCCTCTGCTTCGGATTGCATGCTACAATCTCGCCGAATTCCGAGCTTTCGTACGTGCCATATCGTTTTTCTCAGCAGGTCTGACAAGCCGGAACCGAATTCGCTTCGGGTAAGAACGCTTGTCCTGCGCTCCGCGGAATAAGAGCCGGCCTATGTCGCAACGTCACACGTCGCGCTCGTTTCAAACTGCCGGTGAACGGCTCGTCTTCATCCCCCTCCCTTTGATCGCCTTTCTTGCCGCCTTGCTTTTCAGTCCAGCAAGAGCCGCTTGTCAAGGAGTCGGCGAAGGGCGCGGTGTTAATGGGCTCGTTCGGGACGCCGCCTCACACGACCCCGTCGCGGGCGCGCGTGTTGACCTGGTCTCACAGAATGGCTTCGCCGCACCGAGCACGTACACCAATGAGAACGGTGAATTCCATTTCTTCGCTCGCGACGGCGACTACCAGATCACGGTCAGCAAGATGGGGTATGAGAAGGCCGAGCGGAGTATCAGCATTGTCGGCGGCCATTCCACCGAACTCGGCATTGACCTCTCCCATTCTTCTTCGGAACCGGGTTTGGGCAAGGAAACGAGCCCAGCGGAAACCGTTTCCGCCCATGAGCTCTCCGCTCCACCCGGCGCCCGCGATGACTTCGCCAAAGGCAAAGAATTAATGGGTAGGAAAGACTACGACGGCGCGATCGCCTCATTTCAGAAAGCCACTCGCGAATTTCCGGACTTTTATGAGGCCTATGCCCGTATGGGCGTCGCGCAATACATGGCTGGGCATGCCGACGATGCTCGCGCATCCCTGCAAAAATCAATCGGATTGAGCAAGAGCAAGTACCCCGACGCGATCTTCGATCTCGCCGACGTTTACAACAATGTGGGCGACTACGCCGCCGCCGAGCCCCTCGCCCGGCAGGTCGTCGCTCTCGACGGATCCTCCTGGCGCGGCTACTTTGAACTCGCCCGCGCTTTGCTCGGCTTGAAACGCTATGCCGATGCCGGGCAGAGCGCTCAAAAATGCGTCGAACTTTCACCTAGCAATCGTCCGGTGTACATCATTCTCACGAACATCCACATCGGCGCGCATGATTACCCGTCAGCGTTGAAGGACATTGATGCTTACCTGAAACTCGATCCCGACAGCTCCACAAGCGAGGCGATGCGCTCCACTCGCGCCCAGCTTGCCAGGGCCGTTGCCGACGCCAAAAAGAATCAGGGACAGTCCAAATCGGATCAGAAGCCGCAATGATCGGCCATCCTCTCCACGAAATCCGAGCAGCCCAGGGAGAACAAAAAGCGAATGAACAATCAATCGGTACAGGTGCCGGGAAAAATTGTCCGTAAGTCATTGAAAATGCTCGGTCGGGGTCGAAATCAATCGGTACAAAATGCATGTGTCCCGCGCGCGGAATCCCGCAGCAAAATTGCCGCGCCCCGTACAAAATCGCTCGCTCTGACGGCCGCGATTCTCGCACTCATGACCGCTGTCGCAGGCGCCCGTCAGGCCGCACCCGGCTACCGCAATCCGAATCTCCCGATCGCCAAGCGCGTCGCCGACCTCCTCTCCCGTATGACCCTCGAGGAAAAAGTTGACCAGATCTCCGGCGGCCGGCGCGGAGCCGGCTTCATTGATACCACCGGCCGCTTCACGCCCGAACAAGCCCGCGAAACCATGCGCGAAATGTTCAGCGAAGATAACTCCCTCAGCCCTTATGACATGGCCGTCCTTCGCAATGCGGCGCAGCGCTATGCAGTGGAGAAAACACGTCTCGGCATTCCCATTCTCTTTATGGGCGAGGCCCTTCACGGCTTTATGGAAAACGGCAGCACCAGCTTCCCGCAATGCATCGGACTCGCAAGCACCTGGGATCCTGCGCTCGTCCACCAGGTCTTCGACGCCGCCTCGGATGAAATGTCCGCATCCGGCACGCGACAGGCGTTCACTCCCGTCATTGATCTCGCCCGCGACCCGCGCTGGGGTCGCACCGAAGAAACCTACGGAGAAGATCCGTACCTAGTCGCGCGCATGGGAGTTGCAGCGATCGAAGGTCTGCAAGGCGACCCGCCCGGCGGGCCCGAGGCTAACGGACTCTTCCCCATCGGTCCCCACCACATTCTCGCCACCGCCAAGCACTTCGTTCACGGCATGATGGAAGGCGGACGCAACACTGCTCCGTCGAACATCTCCGAGCGCGAACTGCGCGAATCCTTCTTCGTTCCCTTTCGCGCCGCCGTCGAAGAAGCCAAAGTCGGCAGCGTCATGGCCTCCTACAACGAAATTGACGGTATCCCGAATCACATCAACCACTGGCTGCTGGGCGCTGTTCTGCGCCAGGAGTGGAGCTTCCCCGGCTACATCACGTCCGACGGAAACGCCCTGCAGATGCTCTACGAGACGCACCACGTCGCCGCGGGTCCCGACGATGCCGCGCGCGAGGCGATTGCCGCTGGCGTGGATTTCGATCTTTCGGACGGTTCCGTATATCAAACGCTGATCGCGCAGGTGAAAGCCGGAAAGGTGCCCGAATCCGAGGTTGATGCCGCCGCCGGACGCATCCTCGCCGCAAAATTCCGCCTGGGACTATTCGAGCATCCGTACGTTGATCCTGCCTACGCTGAGAAAGTAACGGACGGGCCCGCACATCAGAAGCTTGCAGTGAAGGCCGCGCGGGAGGAAATCGTTTTGCTGAAGAATCAGGGCAATCTGTTGCCGCTCGACATCAAAAAGCTCAAAACGGTCGCCGTGATCGGTCCGAATGCGGCCGACACGCACCTCGGCGGCTACAGCCGGCAACCTCTGCATACAGTCAGCATCCTCGAAGGCATCCGCGAACGCCTCGCTGCTACCGGAGTCAACGTGCTCTACTCGCAGGGCTGCAAAATCACGGACGGCATTCCCGGCTGGCGCGGCTGGTACGAGAACAACGTGAAGGTGGTCGATCCCCGCACCCAGCAGGACAATATTCGCGCCGCTGCCGCCATCGCGCGCAAGGCCGATGTCGCGATCGTCGTGATTGGCGGCGATGAAACCACCACGCGCGAAGCCTGGAGCGAGCAACACCTCGGCGATCGGTCTTCGCTGAATCTGGTTGGCGCGCAGAACCAACTGGTGAAAGCGGTGTTCGACACGGGCACGCCTACAGTCGTTTTTCTGATCAATGGGCGCCCGCTCTCGATCAACTGGGTTGCGGCGAACGTCCCCGCCATTCTCGAAGGCTGGTATCTCGGCG
>DATEKA010000036.1:0-5136 GCA_035277685.1 Candidatus Acidiferrales bacterium | reverse complement strand
GAGATTCGCTCCACCTGATAAAAAGTGCGCAGGATCTCTTCGTTGGATTTCATTCCCAGGGCGCGCAGAAAGATCGAGCCGAGAAACTTCCGCTTCCTGTCAATGCGCACGTACAAAATATTCTTTGTGTCGTATTCGAACTCGACCCACGAGCCGCGATACGGAATGATCTTTCCCAGGAAATAAGTGCGATTGTTCGCGGTCTCGAAAAACACCCCCGGCGACCGGTGCAACTGGCTGACGATGACGCGCTCCGTGCCGTTGATGATGAACGTGCCGTTTTCGGTCATCAGCGGAATATCGCCGTAGAAGACTTCCTGTTCCTTGATGTCGCGGATGGACTTCGAGCCGGTGTCCGGATCCTTGTCGTAAATGGTGAGGCGTATGGTGACCTTAAGCGGCGCGGCGTACGTCATCCCGCGCTCCTGGCACTCGTTCACGTCGTACTTGAGCTGGAGCGTGACCGGGTCACCGCACTTGTTGCAGAAAGTGGGCGTGTTCTTGTTGAAGGTGCCGCACTTGGCGCAGATCACGTCGCCCGTCTTATACGGGTTGGTGACTACGGACGCGCCGCAATTCCGGCAGGTGGCGCGCAAGTGATGCAGGCCCCGGAGATGGCCGCACTTGCACTCCCAGTTGCCAATCGAGTAGTCCACGAAATCGAGCTGCGAGAGGCCGCGAAAATCCTGAATCGGGAACACGGAGGTGAATACGGACTGCAAGCCGGTATCCTCGCGCTCGCTGGGCAGGAGGTCCATTTGCAGGAAGCGCTGATACGACTTCTTCTGAACGTCGATCAGGTTGGGAATCTGGACGGTTGTCTTGATCTTGGCAAAGTCCAAACGCTCGCGTTCCCGAACGACGCGGTTACCGTTACGAGTGCTCATTGATGATCCTCTTTAAAAATTATGCCGGAACGGAAAACAGGGGCGGACACCCGCCCCTTCCGTCCGGGAAGGACGTGTTTTGAGTTTCTGAATTCCAAAGGAGCGCGTGTGCGTACGCGAATCTCCAGCCCTCAGCCACAGTCGCCCGCAAGCGCCGGCTACTTGACGTCGACCTTGGCTCCAGCGTCTTCGAATTTCTTCTTGATCGTGGCGGCTTCTTCCTTGCTCACGCCCTCTTTCACCGCCTTGGGCGCGCCGTCGACCAAGTCCTTGGCTTCTTTCAACCCCAGGCTGGTGACCTCACGAACCGCCTTAATCACGTTGATCTTGTTCGCGCCGACTTCCGTGAGAACGACGGTGAACTCCGTCTTCTCCTCGGCCGGCGCCGCGCCGCCGCCCGCCGCCGCGCCACCGGCGACAACCACCGGGGCCGCTGCGGCAGCCGAAACGCCGAACGCTTCTTCCATCTTCTTGACGAGATCGGAAGCCTCGAGCAGCGTGAGCCCCTTGATCTCTTCCAGTATCGACTCCACTTTGCTGGCCATGCGTTTCCTGTCCTCCTCCGAATTAAGAAACTCGAACTACTGAGCCGTTTCGGGCGCCGGCGTCTCTTGCCCGCCGGCAGGCGTTGCGCTTCCCGTCCCGAATTTTTGCGCTTTGACCGCTTCGCTCGTCACTACCGCGAGATTGCGCGGCAGAGCCGCCAGAGCGGTGGCCACGCGCTGCGCGGGCGCGTTGAGCAAAAACATGATCTTACTGAGCAGTTCTTCCTTACTCGGAAGAAGCGCGAGCTGATTGATTTCGTCAATCGAAACGACGCGGCCTTCGACCCAGCCCGCGCGAAACCGAAATGCCGGAACATCTTTGGCAACCTTCGTCAGCACCTTCGCCAGCGCCACCGGATCCACGCGCGTGTAAGCGATCGAATTCGTGCCCTTCAAGTTCTTGAGCAGGTCCCCGGTCGGAGTGCCTTCGGCGGCGCGCTCGGCTACGGTGTTCTTCACCACTTCATACTTGCCGCCTGCGGCTTCCACCTGGCGGCGCAATTTCGTGTCGTCTTCGACGGTAATGCCCTGGAACGTCGAAAGAATGACGCTCGAAACGTTCGCGAGCTGCGCGCGGAGCTTTTCGGCTTGCGATATCTTATCCGCTTTCTTCATTCCGGTCTTTCCTCCTGCGCTTGTCGCTTATGCGGCCACGGCGACAGCCGCGTCCGCCTCGGCGTGATCAATCGGGACCCCGGGTCCCATGGTCGAGGTGAGCGTGATTTTCTTGATGTACTTCCCTTTCGCCGCAGCCGGCTTAGCCTTGATTATCGCGGAGAGCAGGCTCTGCGCGTTTTCGGCCAGGTTTTTCGCCGGGAAACTGATCCTTCCGACCGGCGAATGAATGATTCCGGTTTTGTCCAAGCGAAATTCGACCTTGCCCGCTTTCACTTCCTGCACCGCGCGAGCTACTTCGAATGTCACCGTGCCCGTTTTCGGATTCGGCATCAGTCCTCGCGGGCCGAGCACTTTTCCGAGGCGCCCGGCGGAACGCATCATGTCCGGCGTCGCAATCACGGCTTCGAAATCGGTCCAGCCTTCCTGAACTTTCTGGACCATATCTTCGCCGCCGACGAAATCTGCGCCCGCATCCTTCGCTTCGCGCTGCTTTTCGCCGCTGGCGATCACCAGGACGCGCTTGGACTTCCCCAGTCCGTGAGGAAGAACCACTGTTCCGCGGACCATCTGGTCCGACTGCTTCGGATCGACGCCGAGATTCAGAACCAGTTCGACTGTCTCGTCGAATTTCACGAAGTGCGCCTTGCGCAGTAGTTCGGCGGCTTCCTCGAGCTTGTACGGACGCGCTTCGACCAGCTTGCGCGCGCGATCGATGTTCTTCCCGCCCTCTTTTCCGTTGCGGCTCATTTGCCTCTATCTCCCGGCTTAATCGGTAACTTCGATGCCCATGTTGCGCGCCGTGCCCATGACGGAGCGCATTGCCGCCTCGATGTTCGTCGTGTTCAGGTCGGGCAGCTTGGTTTTCGCGATCTCTTCCACCTGCTTCTTCGAGACCTTGGCCACCTTATTGCGGTTAGGCTCCGGCGAACCCTTCACAATTCCCGCCGCGCGCTTCAGCAATTCCGATGCAGGCGGCGTCTTCAGAATGAACGTAAACGTGCGATCGCTATAGACCGTTACCAGGACGGGAAAAATCATGCCGTCCGGCTCCTTTGACGTCTTCGCATTGAACTGCTTGCAGAAATCCATAATGTTCAGCCCATGTGGACCAAGAGCGGTGCCCACGGGCGGCGCCGGCGTCGCTTTGCCCGCCGGCAACTGCAACTTCACCATTGCCTGTACTTTCTTTGCCATTTTCTTACCCCGCGTTGTTGTCGCAAACCCTGCGAATCGACTCCGCCGTCATCCCAAAAATCGCTACGCGACCTTCTCCACCTGCGCGAAATCAAGTTCGACGGGGGTGGAGCGCCCAAAGATCGTCACGGAAACCTTCAGCGTACTGCGATCCGGATTCACCTCTTCCACCACGCCCGTGAAATTCGCGAATGGTCCTTCTCCGATGCGCACTTTCTCGCCGCGCTCGAAGGAAAGCTTCGGTTTCGGTTTTTCCGCCGTGGTGGTGGCGCGATTCAAAATGTTCTGGACTTCCTCTTCCGTCAAAGGCGATGGCGTCTGCCCCGAGCCGACGAAACCCGTTACGCGCGGCGTGGAGCGCACGATGTGCCAGGTGTATTCGTCCATATCCATCTCGACGAGCACGTATCCGGGATAACACATTCGCGGCGAAATGACTTTCTTGCCGCCGCGCACTTCCATCACCGACTCCGTCGGGATAATGACCTGGCCGATCTTGTCGGTCAGTCCGAACGCCGCCACACGGCTTTCGAGGCTTTCCTTCACCTTCTTCTCAAACCCCGAGTAGGTGTGGATGATGTACCACTGCTTTGTCATCTGCGTTTCCGTCATTTGCGAAAGTAATGCAGCAGCCACACCGATCCTCGGCTGAAAATAGAATCAGTGAGCGCAAAAAAGAGGCCGAAAAAGGCCACTGTAATGACAACCACGATCGTTGTCGACCAAACCTGTTGTTTCGACGGCCAGTTGACCTGCCTCATCTCCACGCGAACATCGTGAAGAAACTGGCGGAATCTTCGCGGATATTCCGCAATTTTTCCGAACGACGAAACCACCGCCCCGCCGTTCCCGCTGCCCCGAATTCCCTCTTGTTTCATCTTGAACGTTTCTGCCACGGAACCCTGCTCACCTCAGATCACCGGCCCAACCCTCTTTTCCAGCCCCAGCTCTCGCTCCTGCGAAACTGGCAGGGGAGGAGGGATTCGAACCCCCACATCCGGTTTTGGAGACCGGCGGTCTACCGTTGAACCTACTCCCCTTTACCCTGAGAACCCGCTTGCGGGGTTCGAAGGGTTTGCCCTGAACCCACCGCAGCCCAGGATCGCCCCTCTCCAAACTTCGTCGACCCTTCGATCTCGATTTCATCGAGATCTCAGGGCAAGCCGGCGGTCTACCTGCTGCGCCTTCGCCCAGCTCTAGGTTCCGCGCCCTGGAATCAGCCTGAGTTTCTTGCTTCGGCTCCAGCTCTTAATTTCTTTCTCACGTCGCCGTGCTGCGTTCGAATCGCCACAATATTCGCTCCAAATCAAGCACACCGGGCGCCGCTTTGCGGTAAACGCTGGCCCAACTCCCCAATTGTGGCGCCTTAAGCGCTCCTGAACATCAGTCGCAATTCCCACATATAGCGAATCATCGCTGCACCGGACCATGTAACAGTACCAATTCGCACTCGCGGTCACCATGACGGCACCCGTCGGCCGGGCCGCTGCTATTTAACCTCTTTGTGCGGCGTGTGCTTCCTGCACGTGTTGCAGAACTTGCTCGTCTCTAGCCGATCCGGATGCTTCTTCCGGTTCTTGGTGGTCGTATAGTTCCGGTTCTTGCACTCGTTGCACTGCAATGTGATGATTTCGCGCATGTCCGTTTACTCGATGATTTCGGCGACGGCGCCGGCTCCGACGGTGTGGCCGCCTTCGCGGATGGCGAAGCGCAACCCTTTCTCCAGCGCCACCGGCGTGATCAGCGTGATCTCCGCCGACACGTTGTCGCCCGGCATCACCATCTCGATGCCCGCCGGCAGCTTCACGTCTCCCGTCACGTCCGTCGTGCGAAAATAAAACTGCGGCCGGTAGCCCGTGAAGAACGGCGTGTGCCGCCCGCCTTCTTCCTTC
>DATEKA010000035.1:0-22884 GCA_035277685.1 Candidatus Acidiferrales bacterium | reverse complement strand
GGATGGGGCCAGCAGCAGAATTATGCCGAGGCTCTTTCCTGGTATTACAAAGCCGCGGAGCATGGCAGCGATGAAGCAGAGGAGAACATCGGCTACATCTTTCAGCACGGCACCGGCGTCCCGGTGGATTACGGCAAGGCTATGTCGTGGTTTGTCCAAGCCGCGGTCCAGGGCAATGGCGATGCGGAGAACCAGCTCGGCTGGATGTACCAATTCGGCGAAGGCGTGCAGGCCGACGATGCCAGGGCTCTGAGCTGGTACCAATTATCTGCCGCTCGAGGCAATATCAACGGCGAGCGGAATCTTGAGGCCCTTAGCGCCGATCTCGACGAGGACGGAGACTCGCAAAATGCCACGCCGGCCGTCCACGATCCGGCCATTGACCAGGCGCAGCGCTGGGCGGACATTCAGGATCTTCACCGTCGGATTGACGCAGTAGAGGCGGACGCCTCATATCAGGAGGACATCGCCAGCCAGCTCGAGCATATGAACAAGGGCAAAACCGACGGCGTCAGCAAAATCTTCAAGGTGATGGGAACCGTTGGCGCTGCTAAATACCATCTCCTGGCTGCGAAAGATCGCGACGAAGCGGCAAGCCTCCGCGACCAACTTGCCCGAGTCGAGGATCAGAGCCAGCCCGCCTTAGCGGCCCGCACTCGGTAACGTTCGCCAATTGGTGGCCTTCGCAGTTTTGCCCTCCCAACACCACGATCAAACTGCGATTCGCCGAGCGAATCGCTCGATTTTGATAATGGAATCGCCAGGATTTTTGTGGGAATGCGGTTGGCGGCCTGGCGAGGAAGGATGCTGGTATAATCCGCGCCAAGTCAGAGGTGCGGGAAGAAACGGATGTCAAGCACGCCGGCCGTTCAATCCACGATAAACGCGAAATCGGAGGCGCCGCCGCGTGTACGCGGCGAGCGCATTCAGTCTGTGGACGTCTTCCGCGGGCTGACCATCGCGTTGATGATTCTGGTGAACAACAACGGCGATTTCCGGAACGCTTATTGGCCGCTCCTGCACTCGCAATGGAACGGTTGGACGCCCACAGACCTGGTGTTTCCGTTTTTCATATTCATCGTGGGCGTATCCATGGTTTATTCCTTCCGGTCGCGGCTGGCGCGCGGCGACTCGCGCGGGGCGATTTTTATGCACGCGCTGCGGCGATCCGTGATCCTCTTCGCGATTGGCGTGCTGCTGATCAACAGCTTCCCCGATCATTACGACCTCGGCCACATCCGCATTTATGGCGTGCTGCAGCGAATCGCGATTTGCTATCTGATTGCCGCGATTTTCGTGTTGTGGACGGATACACGCGGGCAGATCATCGGCATCGCGGCCTGCCTGATCGGCTACTGGATTCTGATGCGATATGTTCCCGTGCCCGGCTTTGGCGTTCCCGGGCGCGACATCCCGTTGCTTGATCCCGACAGGAATTGGGTCGCCTGGCTCGACCGCAAGCTGCTGATGGGGCATCTTTACGAAGGTACGCGCGATCCGGAGGGGCTGCTCAGTACGATTCCTGCGATTGGGACCATTCTATTCGGAGTGCTGACGGGCGAATGGCTGCGAACGAATAAGTCGGCGCGCGCGAAGGCGCTCTGGATGCTGGTTTTCGGTGTGGTGGGGCTGGCTGCGGGAAAATTCTTCAGTATCTGGTTCCCGATCAACAAGAAACTTTGGACCAGTTCGTATGTTCTGTTCACGGCGGGTTTTGCGCTGGTGGTGCTGGCGCTCTGCTACTGGCTGCTTGACGTGCGCAAGCTGCGCGGCCGATGGACGATGCCTGTGCTCGTTTTTGGCATGAACGCGATCGCGGCCTACACGCTGTCGGAGATGCTCGCGGCCGGGCTGGACAGTTGGCGCATCAATGCGGCCGGGCGCGGGCTTTCAATGACTGAATTCGCTTATCACAGTTATTTTGTGGGGGCGGGCGGCCTCTCGAACGCGAACACGTCGCTCGAGTACTCGATTGCGTTCGTTGCTGTGTGCTGGCTGGCCATGTGGGTGCTGTACCGCAAGAAGATATTCCTGAAGGTCTAGGCTGGAACGCATCTGGCGCCGGGCTTACGGGCACAGGGCACGTCCCCAGCCCCGAGCGCCGGTCTAAGGGCCGGTCACACAGACGATGTCTAGTCGCCAATGCCTGCGAGTAGAAACAGCCGCAAGTCGCCCAAAATCAGCAACATGACTTTTTCTAGCCGCAAAAAGATCCGTTTTAACGTGTTCGCCTTGGTTTCGCCTTTTTGCCTCGTTTGGCCCAAGCGGCCACTCCCCCGGCTGAGGAGCTGGACGCGCTGGCGGAATGGACCTTTTTCGTTATTTACGCGCGAGCAGGGAATCCAGATAGGAAAGCATCGCGGGACTGGTCCAATCCTGCGGTCCGACGATCTTGCGGTCAATTTTGCCGTCGGGGCCAATGATGTAAGTATCTGGATACATCGTGGTGCCGTAGGCGAGCGGGATAGCTTTTGAGGGATCGCGGAACGTAGGGAAGTCAACGTTATATTGCTGGAGAAACTTGTCGTAGGCGGCTTGGTCTTCGTCCACGCTGACGCCGAGAATCGTCCCGCCGCGCGATTCGATGCGTTTCTGGAGTTGATTGAGCGCGGGCGTCTCTTCGACACAGGGCGGACACCAACTGGCCCAGAAATTCAGGAGCACGACGCGGCCGCGCAGATCGGAAAGGTGCGTGGATTTGCCGTCGAGCGTGAGTGTGAAATCGTGCTCGAGCGTGCCGCGCAAACTGGGTTCGCCCTGGCGGTAGTCGGGATGCGCAAAAGCCGCCACGAGCCCCACGACGAAGGCGAGAACCACGCCCGTCTTCAAATTGCGTTTTAGCCTGGCGTCCAAAGCACTTCTATAATAGAAGCAGCAGCGTGCGGTTACCAGTGATTTGCGTCATAACGCAGGCAGCCTCGGATTGTAACGAAACGGGTTTGCCGGGCCTCTTTCTATTGGATGGCACGGCGCGAGGAACAAGGCATGGTGTCGGCAATTATACCTGCCAGAAATGAAGAAGCGTCGATTGCGCGCGCGGTGGAGTCCGTAGCCGCGCAGGCGGAAATCGGCGAAGTGATCGTCGTGAATGACGAATCTACCGACCGCACCGGCCAGATTCTGGCGGACCTTGCGAAACGGATTCCGAAGCTGCGCCTTTTGGAAACGGACGCGCTGCCGAGCGGTTGGACGGGCAAGAACTACGCGCTCTCAACCGGCGCGGCAATCGCGAAAGGGAATTGGCTGCTGTTCACGGACGCGGACACGTTCCATTTGCCTGGTTCGACAGCGCATGCATTGGCGGACGCGAAAGAACACGATGCCGCGCTGGTCTCCTATTCACCCGAGCAGGAGATGGAGACGTTTTGGGAGCGCGCGCTGATTCCCGTCGTGTATTGCCGGCTGGCTGAAAAATATTCGTACTCGCGCGTGAACGATCGCGGTTTGCCGGATGCTGCGGCCAATGGACAATTTCTGATGATTCGACGACACGTGTACGAGTCCGTGGGCGGGCACGCGGCGGTTGCGGCGCAGATATTGGAAGATGTCGCGCTGGCCGGAAGAGTGAAAAGGGCCGGCCATGCCATCTTTTTCGCAAACCCCGCAGGCGTCGTTCGCGCGCGAATGTACCGCAGCTTCGGCTCGATGTGGGACGGCTGGACCAAGAATCTATATTTACTGTTTCCGCGCAGTTTTACCGCTATGGATTTATGGTCTCTTGGTGTAACGGCCTGGCTGATCGTCACTCTATATCTATGGGCCCGGTCCTCGCCTGCCTGGGCAACGGCCGGATGGGCGGCGCTTGTTTTGGTGATTGCGTGGCACGTTCGGGAAGCTGTTGTGCTGCGGCGGAATCATTTTCCGCCGGCGTACATCCGATATATGTGGGTTGGCGTCTGGGTTTTGATGGTGATGTACGCCGCTTCGTGGTGGAAGACGAGGCACGGCGAGGTTACGTGGAAGGGAAGAGCGTACCCGGCGAGACTTTCATGATACGAATCACGCGAAAAGTGGAGTTTTCGGCGGCGCACTTTTATCAGAACCCGAATTTGCCGATCGAGGAGAACCGGCGAATTTTTGGCAAGAGCAGCAATCCGCATGGACACGGGCACAATTATGTGCTCGAAGTTACTGTCGCGGGCGAGCCGGATCCGGAGACAGGAATGGTGCTCGATCTGAAGGAGCTGAAGGAGATTTTGCAGCGCGAAGTGGTGGATCGCATGGACCACAAGCATTTGAATTACGAAGTGCCCGAGCTGGCGGGAAAGATTCCCACATGCGAGAACATCGCCGCCGCGATCTGGAATTTGCTGGAGCCGAAAATCAGGCAGGGGAAGCTGGACCGCGTGCGGCTGTATGAGTCGCCGGATTTGTTCGCGGATTGCGTCGCGGACGGCGCTGACGGCAACAGGCCGGCGGGAGGCGGCGCATGAAAGTTTCGCTCGCGCGACGGTACCGGTTCGCGGCGTCGCACCGTCTGCACAATCCGAAATGGAGCGTGGAAACAAATCGCGAGCTCTACGGCAAGTGCAACAGCCCGCACGGGCACGGCCATAACTATGTCGTGGAAGTTGCGTTCACCGGGCGGGTTGCGCCCGAGACCGGAATGATAGCGAATCTCAGCGAGCTGGACCCGTTTGTCGAGCGGGAGGTGATCGAGGCCTTCGATCACAAGTATCTAAATGATGAGATCGCCGAGTTCCACGACGTGGTGCCGACAACGGAGAACGTGGCCCGGGAAGTGTTTCGCCGAGTGAGCGGTTTTCCGGGGGCGAGGCTCGAGCGCGTGCGCATCGAAGAGACGAGCAAGAACAGTTTCGAATATCGGGGCGACAGTCATGGACTCAACTGAGTTAACGGATTGCGGAAAACAGATCCCCGCGTGCAGCAGGCAGGACTCACCGCGGTGGCCTCAAGAAAAATCGCGGCACCAGGTTCGGGATAATCGCGGGACAGCCAGAAGTGGCCGAGGAGCAATAAGCACATGAGCGAGACGACACAAATAGAGATTCCGGACACGTCGGGAACAGGCGGAATTGCAGAACTCATCCGCAAATTGCTGGTTCAGCTAGGCGAGGATCCGAACCGCGAGGGATTGCGCCGCACACCGGAGCGATACGAGAAGGCGCTGCGCTTCCTGACCAGCGGATACCGGCAAGACCCCGAGAAGCTGCTGAACGGCGCCATGTTCAGCGTGTGCTACGACGAGATGGTTGTGGTGAGCGACATTGAACTCTACAGCCTGTGCGAGCACCACCTGCTGCCTTTTTTCGGCAAGTGCCATGTGGCATACATTCCGAACAAGAAAGTGGTCGGACTGAGCAAGATAGCGCGCCTGGTCAACATGTTCGCGCGGCGGCTCCAGATCCAGGAGCGGCTTACCAGCCAGATTGCCAATGCCATCCAGGAGAGGCTCAGCCCGCAGGGCGTCGGCGTAATCGTCGAGGCGCGCCACCTCTGCATGGTGATGCGCGGCGTCGAGAAGCAGCATTCGACCGCGACGACCAGCGCGATGCTCGGCGTTTTTCGCGACAACAAGCAGACGCGCGACGAGTTCCTGGCCTTGGTGCGCGGGAATAAGCCGTGATTTGGTTGAAGGGCAAGGGCACAAATTCCCGCCGCTAATCAGTGCTAATCGGACTGCTTTTGTTTTGCCGCCTCCGTCTGCGCTCCGAAGTTTTTCCACAAACGGCGTCGCTGGGCTTACGTTTCTAACCAAGGTGAAGGCCGAAGTTTGTCCGCGAGTGGTAGGCACGGCTGCGTTGTCCGCCACCGATAAAATTGCGGGATGTAGCAAGGTGACTGTGCCACGCCAAATCGCCGAGCGAAATTCGGAGCGCTGCGGGAGGCGGCAAAACAAAAAGCATCTATACACGTGCAGCGATTCCGGTGGCGAGCGGCGGGACGCGGCGAACAAAAACAAGTCCTTATCTTTGGCTGGTTATGACTGCCCCAATGCCATCGCCTTGCCGGCCTCCTAAGGTGGAATACAGGAATTTCCTTTGCGAGAACACCCCCCTGTGCTAGCATTTTTAATGTGTAGAAGAGAGAAGAGGGAACCACAGGGTACGGCAAACCAGGGGGGAGGGGCGAGTTGATGGAAGCCAAGGCACAAGTGATCGAGCAATTCCGGGTTCACGTGCGGGATACGGGTTCACCGGAAGTGCAGATTGCGTTGTTGAGCGAACGGATCAACTACCTCACCACTCACCTGAAGGCTCACGCCAAGGACCACGCCTCGCGGCGCGGCCTGATCATGATGGTCAACAAGCGCCGCCGCTTGCTGGACTATCTGAATCGCCGGGACCCGGATCGGTATCGCGAGATTGTTGAGCGGCTTAGCTTGCGCAAATAGCGCCTGGCATCCGTTTTCCTCGCCGGCTGCGCGTCCTCCGCACGAATCAGAGCAGACATCCTGTTCCTGTGCGGGTGTGCATGCGTGGCATAGACGTTGAAACAGCCCAACCTTTCGCCTCGCCTTTTCTCTTCCTCCACAACCAAAACCAGGTTCTGCGAATCGCAAGACCAAATCTATGCTGACAAGCGAGTCCCCGAAGGGGACAAAAGGATTAAGTGATGTTCGAACAATTGAGTATTGATGTAGGCGGCCGGCAGCTGAGCTTCGAGACCGGCAAAATGGCGCGGCAGGCGCACGGCGCGGTCGTCGCGCGTTACGGCGATACGGTGGTGCTGGCCACGGCGTGCATGGACAACAAAGCGACGGAAAAGGATTTTCTGCCGCTCACGGTGGATTATCGCGAGTACACCTATTCCGCCGGGAAAATTCCGGGCGGGTTTTTCAAGCGCGAAGGGCGTCCCTCCGAGCGCGAAATTCTCGTTTCCCGATTGATTGACCGCCCGCTGCGGCCGCTGTTTCCCGAAGGCTGGGCGACGGAGACGCAAATCGTGGCGATGGTGCTCTCCGCGGACAGCGAAAACGATCCCGACGTCATCGGCGTCACGGCCGCATCGGCGGCGCTGGCGATTTCGAAACTTCCGTTCACGACGCCCATCGCTTGCGTGCGCGTGGGTCTGATTGACGGCAAGCTGAGCGTCAACCCGACCGTTGCCGAGCAGAAGACGAGCCTGCTGAACATCGTGATTGCCGGTTCGGACCAGGCCATCGTGATGGTGGAATCGGGCGCGCTCGAAGTTTCCGAAGACACGGTTGCCGAAGCGCTGGAATTCGGGCATGCGGAGATTCGCAAGATCGTGGGCGCGATCAAGGAGCTGCAGGCGCGCGTCAAGATGCAGAAGGTCGTGGTCGCGCCGCCGGCTTTCGACGAAGCGCTCTACAAGGAGATCACCGCGAAATACGGCGACCGCCTTCGCGACGCGCTCGACACGGCAAAGCATCCCAAGCTCGAAAGCTACGGACTGGTGGATGCGATTCACAAGGAAATCGCCGGCGCGATCCCCGAAGAAGACGATGATAAGCGCAAGCTGGCGGATCGCGCGTTCGAGCGCCTCCGGGAACGCATTTTCCGCGACGACATGCTCGTCCGGCGGCGGCGTCCCGACGCGCGAGCGTTCGATCAGATCCGCGAGATCACGTGCGAAGTCGGCGTGCTGCCGCGCGTCCACGGTTCCGCCCTCTTCACCCGTGGCGAAACACAATCTCTGGCGACAGCCACGCTGGGAACGAAGGAAGACATGCAGCGCCTCGATCTGCTGTTCGAGGAAGAGGCGTTCAAGCGTTTCATGCTGCACTACAACTTCCCGCCGTTTTCCGTGGGCGAAGTGAAGTTCCTGCGCGGACCCGGACGCCGGGAAATCGGACACGGCGCTCTTGCCGAGCGGGCTCTGACGAATTTGCTACCACCCGAGGCGGACTTTCCGTATGCCGTCCGCGTCGTCTCGGACATTCTGGAGTCGAACGGGTCGTCGTCTATGGCGACGGTTTGCGGCGGCTCACTTGCGCTGATGGACGCCGGCGTGCCGCTCAAGTCGCCATGCGCGGGAATCGCCATGGGGTTGGTGGTGGAAGGCGATAAGTACGCCATCCTGACGGACATTGCGGGCGCCGAAGACCATTATGGCGACATGGACTTCAAGGTTGCCGGCACACGGGACGGAATCACCGCGCTGCAGATGGACATCAAGGTGACGGGCGTCAGTATCAACATGATGCGCGAGGCGCTGGCGCAAGCTCGCAAGGCGCGGCTTGAAATCCTCGACACCATGGACCGCACCCTGGCCACCGCCCGCGGCCAGATTTCCGCCTATGCTCCGCACCTCTATCAGCTCACGATTCCCACGGACAAGATCCGCGACTTGATCGGTCCCGGCGGGAAGAAAATCCGGTCGATCATCGACGCGACCGGCGTGAAGATCGACGTGATGGACGACGGCAAAGTACACGTCTTCGCCAGCAACGGGCAATCGGCCGATCAGGCGCTGAAAATGATCAACGAAGTGACGGCCACGGCTGAAATCGGCAAAACGTATCTGGGCAAAGTGGTGCGCATCGCCGAGTTCGGCGCCTTCGTCGAGCTGTTCCCGGGCACCGACGGCTTGCTGCACATCAGCGAGATCGCCGAGCAGCGCATTCGCTCGGTTCGCGACGAGCTGAAAGAAGGCGATCAGGTACTCGTGAAGGTTCTCGCGATCGAGGGCAACAAGATTCGCTTGAGCCGCAAAGCGATCCTGCGCGAGCAGCGCGGAAAGCAGCACCCGCAAACGCAAGAAGCCGCCGGCTAGGGCGAGCGCTTCCAGCATCGAATCTGCAAGGGGGAGGCGCTTCGCCTCCCCCTTTTTCTTATCGGTCGGGCGTGTTCAACACGGTTTTTCCGCGCCAGAGCCGCACCACGGCACGAGTTGCTTTTCTAATAGAACGCACCCGCACGGGGCTGTTCCACGGCTCGCAGCCGAGCACGATGACGCGCGGCGCTTCACTCGGCCGCGCGGCCGATCAATTTCGCGGATTCTGGGGGGTGACGCTGGTCTGTTCCGGAATATTCGGCTGGCCGATTTTCTCGCTGGCTCCCACCGCGAACAATTTGTAGTTCTCGAACCTGTCTATCCGGTGATAGCGATGCCGCCGGAAGTCGAAATACAATTCCGCGTTTTTCGGCAGCCACAGCAGTGTTTTCCGGCTCTTGAAATAGACCGGCCCATAGTCCACCGACTGATGCTGCCTCAGAAGCTGGATCTTCGGCATGGGATTCAGCAGGTCCGCCTCCAGGTGAACGATCTGGAAGTTGCTCGCTGAAATCCATGCGCGGCCTTTCAGGGCTACCGCAAAGGACGCATCCGTGAAGGTGTATTGCATGAAGTGATCGGGCTTGTCCGGCCGCTGGCGAAAGTAGACGAGCCACGTTGCGCTTCCTTTCCACTCGCCAAGCCCTTCGCACGTCATCTGGTAGTCGTCGCGAAGCAGGGGATGGAAAACGAGCGCGAGCGCGGGCAGGCCGCGGGTGGCGATATGGTCGGGGAAATCCCCCTGATCGGAGAACGAAGTGCGAGACTCGTCGACCTTCAGCCCCGCCGGCTTCACCTCGGCAATCGAAGCCATGTAGTCGAACTTGCGTCTCTGCGTTGTGACAGGGTTGCCGAAGGGATCCAAGTCTTCGTTCACCACTTCCTCGGTGGCTTCGAACCGGCCCACGTTGTCCACGAGCCTCTCAGCGCTCTGTCCAGCCCCGTTGATCACCTGCTTTGCCGGGCACACCGCACCCGCCGCGAGCGTGAGTTTTTCGTCGTCCACGCTGGGAGGGTGCCATGTAGGAATGGAGAGACCCGATTCCGGCGCAGCAGCCGCGGGAACGGACGCCGGAAGCGGCGTCATCTCCGCCGAGGCGTTCTGATAAACCGGCTTCTCCTCGCTTTGAAGCTGGGCAATTATTTTGCGGACCGCCTCCGCTTGCGCGCTCTGCGGCGATTGCTGCAGAAAGGCCTGGAACGCCTGAACGGCATCTTCGCGGCGCCCGACGTTCGCGAGCGCTTCGCCTAGCACCAACTCCGCGGCGCTAGCCGCGCCCTTGCCCTTTTGGATGGCCAGTTTGGCCTGCTCCCCCGACTTCTCGAATGCGCCAGTCCTCAAATAAGCTTCCGCAAGCAGCCAGTGCGCGATCCAAAATCCGGGCTCGTATTGCGTCGCTTGTTCCAGCGGAGCTACAGCGCCTTTGTAATCTTTCTTTTGGAGGAGAAGCTGCCCGAGCATGGCCAGGGCCCGCGTATGCTTTTTGTTGATCGCGACGGCGGTCCTCAAAGCGGCCTCTGCCTGGACCACGTCGTTTTTCCGCATGTAAAGCAGGCCCATCAGGTAGTCAATGTCCGCGCTTCCCGGATCGACTTTGTGGGCCTTATCCAGATGCTTCTGGGCCTCTTTCAAATTTCCCGCATTCAGCGCTGTGATTGCCTTCTCAGCTTCCTTCCGCGCCCTGCCGATCAGCATTTGCCCGGGAAGCGGATCCGGAACAGCGCTGGACTCGTCCCGCTGGAGTCGAACGATCACGTCATAATTCTCGTTTGCGGTCATGACGTTCACGGCCTGAGTCTTGCTCAGGTAACCTGCCGCGCTCACTTCCACCTGATACTCGTCTTGCATCACGCCTTCGAAGATGATTTGCGAGCGCTCCTGCGTCGTGCCCCACGCGTTCGTTCCGTTCATGTCGCTGGTCAGCTTCACGAGCGCCTGTTCGCTCAGGTTCTGCCCGTGTATGTCCGTGACGATCACGGTGACGGAGGCAGACGCGCCGCCGCCGAACGACGGAATGGGCGGTGCAAGATCTCCGGGCGCGGGACGAGCCTGCCCTCGCGAAACCGAAGCCGTTAAGAGAAGCAGAAAAGCGAAGCAGGAGGTAAGGATGAGAAGTTTCAGTAACCCACGCGGCGGCATAACGAGGCCCTTCCCCGTAAACGTTTACCCGGATTTTGGCATAAGACGTCCCAAAAGTTCAATGGGCCGTTTCGCCTGGGCCGGCAGCCCGGCAGTTCCCGCCGCCTGATGCGTTCAGGAATCCATCGAGTCACCCGCAGTACGCACCGATGGGCAGCGAGACTCACTGCCGATCCGTTCGATTCGCCGCTCAAGAGAGCGCCTGGCGCAAATCCTCGATGAGATCCTCCGGGTCTTCCAGCCCAATCGAAACGCGCACGGTTCCCGGCTCGACCCCCGCCGCGCGCAATTCCTCGAGCGACATATTGTAGTGCGAGGTGTAAATCGGCAGGATCACCAGCGACTCGACGCCTCCCAGGCTGGCTGCCAGCAAAAACAGCCGGATGCGATCGCAAAAGCGCCGCGCCGCCTGCAGCCCGCCTTTCAAATCGAACGAAAGCAGCGCGCCGAATCCGCGCATCTGCCGCCTGGCGAGCGCGTGATCGGGGTGCGAGGCCAGGCCCGGATAATGAACGCGTTTCACCTTAGGATGGCGCGCGAGATACTTCGCCACTTCCATAGCCGTCCGGCATTGCCTGTCGACGCGAATTCCCACCGTCTTGATCCCTCGAGTCAGCAGAAACGCGGCGCCGGGATCCATTGAGCCGCCCAGATAGATGATGTTGCTGCGCACCTTGTCCATCAACGCGCGGCTGCCCGCCGCCGCGCCGGCGACGATATCGGAATGCCCCGCAAGAGATTTTGTCGCGCTGTGAACGGCAATATCGAATCCCAGTTCAATTGGTTTCTGCAGGACGGGGCTGGCGATCGTGTTGTCCACGATCGAAACGAGGCCCCACTCCTTCGCGAAAGCGGCGGCTTTGCGAAGGTCCACGATGCGAAGCGTGGGATTCGTCGGCGTCTCGACGTACAGAGCTTTCGTGCGCGGATTCACCAGCCGCTCGATTCCTTTAAGGTCGGCCTCGAGGTGCCGCACGGTGATCCCAAATCGCGGGAAGATGTCGCGCATCAGCCGGTAGCTTCCGCCGTAAACCTGCCGCGTCGCGATCAGTTCATCGCCAACTCTCAATACCGACAGCAGCGCGCTCGAAATCGCCGCCATTCCCGACGCCGCCACCACGGCCGCCTCCGCTCCTTCCAGCGCGGCAATCTTCTGTTCCGCCACCGCCAGCGTGGGATTCGCGTACCGCGTGTAGATGTAGGCCGAGCTTTTTCCTTCGGCCCAGCGCTTCATTTCTTCCGAATTCGCGAAGGTAAAATTCGACGTGCGCACGACCGGCGTCACCACCGGACCATTCACTCCGGGGTGCGTTTCACCGGTGTGAACCGCCACGGTCGCATCGCGGAGCCTCTTGGAGCGATTATTCCTCTTGCCCGGACGTTTGTTCATGGCGGCGCAAGCTTGACCCAATCCGGTGCTCATGGGCAAGCGTCAATTTGGACGGCTCTTCCACTGGCCGCCATGCTGGCGGGGACGCTCTTGGCTGACGGGCATTACGCTGCGATCGTTGCGTTCTTCATCGTGCTCGGCGGATCGAGCTGGAAGGCGTTGCGCGAGGAGAATCTGTTTCGCGGCGAATTCGGCCCCGCGTTCGAGGGACACAAGCGTCTCACCGGCTTTTTTCTTCCGCGATTTTCCTAAAAAAGGACAGTCTGTGGGCTCCGGATCGCCATTTTTTGTCACGTCCGCGCGCTTACCCCTTTGCCCGTGTGGACTTTCCGGTGCCTTGTTGATTTGGCGAGCAACGTGCTCCTCTTTTCGGCCAGGACAACCGCGCTCGCACAGGTCCCCGCTGGCGCGCTACTGTCACAAACGAGGTAACGCAATGAGAAAGATTCTCGCCGTTTCGCTTTTGCTCGCGGGGCTGTCCCTTTCCGGATGCATGGTTCGCATGACCGGCCCGTGCCTGGGCTACGGCTGCCCGGCCATGACCGGCGGCGCGACCAACGCTCTAAACAAAGCTCCAAACGCAGCTCCGAACGCCAAAGCGCCCGCGATTACGGCGAAGAACGCGCCCGCGTCTTCCTCGCGCGTTCACGCCGGCAACTGACTGCGCCATCTGTTCGGGAGCTTTCTCACCAGCGTTGGCGCGAACTCCAGTTGGCAGCGGCTGGTCTGCTGTCTGATAGCGAGGCAGCATCGCCTTGCCAGTTCGCAAACCGGTATTCGAGCGCCAGCGGAGGCTGCAAAACAACGGCGGTTAGGCTCTCGCCGTTGCCGCCAGTTTCAGGCTTCTTCGATCTTGCTCGAACGTCAGGCCGATACCCCCTCCGCCTCTTCGCCTTCCGCGTGCGGCTTGTGCTGCGAGATCACCTTCTCGGCAAGCTCGCTCGGCACGAAATCGTAGTGCGAAAACTCCATCGAATAAGTTCCGCGCCCCTGCGTCATCGAAGTGAGCTCGTTCGCGTAGCTGAGCATCTCCGACAGCGGCACCAGCGCCTTCACAATCACGCTTCCCGCGCGCGTCTCGCTGCCGCCGATCTTTCCGCGCCGTGAGCTGAGATGCCCCATCAGGTCGCCTGAATACTGGTCCGGCGCATACACCTCCACGTGCATGATCGGTTCGAGCAGGGCAGGCCGTGCCTGCTTCATGGCTTCCTTAAACGCGAGGTGCCCGGCGATCTTGAACGCGATGTCGCTCGAGTCCACGTCGTGGTACTTGCCGTCGTAAAGAATCGCGCGAAAATCCACTACCGGGAAGCCCGCGAGATAGCCGCGCTCGGCCGCGTCGCGAATGCCTTTCTCCACCGACGGGATCCAGTTCTTGGGAATCGCGCCGCCGAAAATATCGTCCACGAACTCAATCCCTTTTCCGCGCGGCAACGGCTCCATCTTGATCCGGCAAACGCCGAATTGCCCGTGCCCGCCGCTCTGCTTCTTGTGCTTGCCTTCCGCGTCCGCTTTGCCGCGAATCGTTTCGCGGTAGGGAACCTTCGGCGGCTTCAATGTCAGCTCGACGTGATAGCGTTTGCGAAGCTTCGCGACGACGACTTCGATGTGCTGCTGGCCCGCGCCGCTCAGCAGGAATTCCTTCGTTTGCCCATCGCGGCTGAACCGCAGGGCGAGGTCTTCTTCCAGGATTTTGTGGATGGCCACGCCGATGCGGTCTTCGTCGGCGCGCGTCTTCGGCTCGATGGCAAACGTGATGGACGGCTCGGGAATCCGCGCCGCTCCGTAGAAGATGGGCGCCGCCTTATCGCCGAGCGTTTCTCCCGTAACCGTTTCTTTCAGCTTCGCAATCGAGCCGATATCGCCGGCGTGCAAATCGTTTACCGCCGTCGCCGTTTTGCCCTGGGTGACCTGGATGTGCTGGAAGCGTTCTGCCGAATTGCGATTGTAATTTTGCAGCGTTGCGTCGTTCTTCAGCACGCCCGACATCACTTTGAAATATGTGATGCGCCCGGCGAAGGGATCGGCCAGCGTCTTGAAGGCAAAAATCGAAAGCGGCTCCGAATCGGCGACTTTGCGCTCGACGGTCTCGCCCTTGCGGTCCGGCTCCGAAAATGCGCGCCACACGCGATAGGCGGGCGAAGGGAAAATCTCCGTCATGAAATTCAGAATGGCTTCGCTGCCGATGTTGTGCAGCGCCGAACTCAGCATCACCGGGAAAACCTTCTTATCGCGGACTTCCTCGTGCAGCCCCTTCTTGAGGTCCTCGGCGGGCAGCGTGCCCTTGTCGAAAAACTCCTGCATCAACTCGTCTTCGCCCTCCGCCACCAGCTCGACCAGCGCCTCGTGCGCGGCCTGCGCCTCGTCCGCCATATCGGCCGGAATTTCCTCGATCTTTGCCTTGCCATCGCCGTCCGGCGTGTAAATCAACGCCTTCATCGTGACCAGGTCCACCACGCCCCGAAAGCTTTTCTCCGAACCGATCGGTAGTTGGATGGGAATCACGCCGCGGCCAAACACTTGCTTGAGCGACTCGAGCGCGCGCTCGAAACTGGCCAGCTCGCGGTCCATCCAGTTCAGGACAAACGCGCGCGGCTGCTCGTACTCGGTCGCATAATCCCAGACTTTTTCCGTGACCACCTGCACGCCGCTCACGGCGTCCACCAGGATCAGCGCGGAGTCGGCGGCGACAAGCGACGCTTTCGTGTCATTGATGAACGTGGAGTAGCCTGGTGTGTCGAGCAGATTGATCTTTGTCTTTTCGCTTTCGCCCGGGGCCTGCCATTCGGCGTAGGCGAGGCCGGTGTTGATGGATATTTTTCGGGCGATTTCCTCTTCGTCCCAGTCGGTAACGGTGGAGCCTTCCGTCACCTTTCCCCAGCGCGGCGTCATGCCCGCCGTGTGCAGCAGCGACGACACGAGCTGGGTCTTCCCCGTGTCGCCGTGTCCTACAATGCCCACGTTGCGTATCCATTCGGTGTTGTACGATTTCATGTCTCACCTCGAAGCTTTGTCAATCTCATGCGACCGCTTCTCCGGCCTTCGGGTAGCGGCGCAACAGGCTGTGCCCGCTCTCGCTTCGCAAGACGTCATTCCGGGCCCGCAGTTTGGGCCGGGGCCCGCCTGCCGCAGGCAGGAATCTCTCTTCCCCTTGCGACCCGGACACTGACAGCCCCGCCTTCTCGCCGGTCCCCAACGTCCGGCTTTCCCCAAAACCGGGACTATAGCGCGGTTCGAGAGGCAGTGGCTAGTGGCGAGTGCCCCTTCTTCTCCCGGCGGCTGACTCGCGATGAATGAATGGCGCGAAACGCGGGAAGGAAGCCAACCGATGGTTAGCTTGTGGACACAACCTCTCTTTGCCGCCTTTGCGTCTGAGGCTTCTATACGGATAATCGTCGTACCCCTTCTGTAATTCGCATCGGGACCCTGCCAATCTCTCTCAACAGGGCCAACAACACCCGGGGGCGCTCGTGAAGTTCAAGAGTAAGGTAGCTGCTGGTCTCGCAATCGGCGTTCTCGCCATGGCTGTGCTCGCCGTCTTCTCCTATTCGACCGTGTCGAATAGCGACAATGACCGTGAGTGGGTTTCGCACACGCACTACGTTCTTGAAACCCTGGATAGCTTCCTTGCCAGTGTCGTGCTGGCGGAAACCTCCGAGCGCGGCTTCATACTCACCGGGGACCGCGCGTATGAGCAGCCGTTCGAGGAGGCGGCGAAGGCCGCACGGCGTTACGAAGCTCAGTTGCGTGAGCTCACGGCCGATAATCCGGCTGAGCAGCAGTCGCTCGATCGCCTCGAACCCGTGCTTCGCCATAGATTGACGGAGCTTGAATCCATTATTCACACGGCTGAACAGGGAGACGCTCCGGGGGCAATGGACCAGGTTCGCGCCGGAAGCCGCGAGCGCGCCACCGCGCAGATTCGCGAAATAGTCTCGGAGATGAGCGCCGAGGAGAAGAGGTTGTTGGACCTTCGGTCCGCAGAGGCCAAAGCGAGTTCACGCCAGGTGAAGGCAGTGATCGTCAGCGGGAATACGCTGGCGCTTGTATTTTTCCTTCTCGCGTGCGCGGGGGTCTATCAGGAAATGAAGCGGAGGAGCCAGGCGGAGGAGCGTGTCCGCGCCCTTAACGCCGATCTCGAGCGGCGAGTCCAAGAGCGCACGGCCGAATTGGCGGAGCAAGCGAGAGAGCTGACACGTTCGAACCAGGAACTCCAGCAATTCGCCTATGTGGCCTCGCACGACCTGCAGGAGCCTTTGCGGATGGTGGCGAGTTTCACGCAACTTCTGGCCAAGCGCTACAAGGACAAGCTCGACGACGACGCGCGCGATTTCATCACCTACGCGGTGGACGGCGCCCGGCGCATGCAGACCCTGATTTCCGATCTGCTGATGTATTCTCGCGTCGGCACCCAGTGCAAACCGCTCGAGCCGGCCGATTGCGAAGGCATTCTGGACCGCGTGCTGAACAACCTGATGCTTTCGATCCGAGAAAGTCGGGCCGTCATTACCCGCGACCCGATGCCCATTGTGATGGCCGACAGCATACAGCTCGCACAACTCTTCCAAAACCTGATCGCGAACGCATTGAAGTTTCGATCCCAGGACGCTCCTCGAATTCACATTTCCGCCCAGCGAGACGGACCCGGGTGGAAACTGGGTGTCAGCGACAACGGGATCGGCATCGCGCCGGAACACAGCGAACGCATCTTCGTCATCTTTCAGCGGCTGCACACGAAGACCGAATATCCGGGCACGGGCATCGGTCTGGCAATTTGCAAGAAGATCGTCGAACGCCATGGAGGGAAAATCTGGCTCGAGCCTTCCACCGGCGGCGGATCGACTTTCTATTTCACATTGGCCGCGGCAATGCCTTCTGCCGCGAGAAAGAGGGAAACGAATGGACTTCGCGTCTCAAGCTCAGCCGGTTGACATCTTGCTGGTCGAAGACAACGCCGCAGACGTCAGGCTAACGCAAGAAGTGTTGAAGGAGAGCAAGGTCCGCAACAACCTGCTCATCGCCAGCAATGGGGAGGAAGCGCTCGCTTGTCTGCGCAAGCAGGGAAAGTTCGCGGGTTGCGTCCGCCCGGACCTGATTCTCCTCGACCTGAACCTTCCCGTAAAGGACGGAAGGGAAGTGCTGGCCCAGATCAAGGACGATCCGAATCTGAAACGAATCCCCGTGGTGATCCTGACCACCTCGAAGGCGGAAGAAGACATCCTAAAAACCTACAATCTCCACGCCAATTGTTACGTAACAAAGCCGGTGGACCTCGAGCAGTTTTGCCACGTCGTGAAATGCCTGGAGGACTTTTGGCTGGCCATCGTCAAACTGCCAAATCACAAGCAATGAGCGATCAACGCTTCAAGGTTCTGCTGGTGGAAGACAATCCGGGCGATGCCCGGCTGATTCGAGAATCGCTGACCGAAATGGGTCGCGATCCGTTCGATCTCGAGACGGCCGACCGCCTGGCCACGGCTCTGCGGCGGCTGGCTGAGGGAGGTATCGACGCGGTGCTGTTGGATCTGGCGCTTCCCGACAGCAAAGGTAAGGAGACCTTCACACGCGCCAAAGAAAAAGCCCCGAGCGTCCCGATCATAATTCTCACTGGACTGGGCGACGAAGGCCTCGCGTTAAAGATGGTGCAGGAGGGCGCGCAAGATTATGTGGCCAAGCTCGATCTGAACGGAAATACGTTGTCGAGGGCCATTCGTTACGCCATCGAGCGCGAGCGGGCCGAGCAGCAGATCCGGAACCTCAATGAAGAACTCGAACAGCGAGTCCGGGAGCGAACGGCTGAACTGGAAGCTGCCAACAAGGACCTCGAAGCGTTCAGTTACTCCGCCTCTCACGATCTCCGCGCGCCCCTGCAGCAAATCCAGGGCTTTTGCGACTTGCTGGCGGAGAATTACGCGGCTCAGATCGACGAGAAGGGCCGGAAATACCTGCGACGCATCGAGCAAGGCGTGGTACGCATGTCCGGCATCATCGATGCGCTGCTAAAGCTTGCGCGGGCGGGGCGCCAGCAACTCAGCTTGCGAACGACGAACCTGAACGATCTGGTCCGGGAAGTGATCGAGGAACTGGCGGCAGGCGGCCCGTCCCGGCGAATCGAATGGAGGATTCAGTCTCTGCCCCCGGTGAAATGCGACGCGGCGCTGGTCAAGCAGGTGTTCAGCAACCTGCTGTCCAACGCCGTCAAGTACACGCGCGACCGGGACCCGGCGATCATCGAAGTGGGCGGAGTTATGAACGGAAGTGCCGGCCCGATCTTCGTGCGGGATAACGGCGCGGGCTTCGACATGAAAGAAGCCGGAAAACTGTTTACGGCGTTCCAGAGGCTGCACGCGCACCAGCAATTCGAAGGCAATGGTATCGGACTCGCCACCGTGCAGCGGATCCTGCAAAGGCACGGCGGAAGTATTTGGGCCGACGCGCAACCCGGCAAGGGCGCCACGTTCTACTTCACCCTTGGCCCTTCATAGCCCCCTGTCGTGCTGCTAATATGTGGGGCGGGTTTGGAGTCCATGGCCACGGAGATTTCAGCCAATAGCGCGGATGCGGTCGTTGCGCCGCGCGAGCAGACGCGCCGGCATATTGTTTGCACGGCGCTGTGGGTGGCTGCGCTTGCGAATGCGCTGATACCGATTTTGCTCTTTCCCGACACTCGCCTTTTCGGCCAGACGGCGCCCGGCTACCGCGTTACGCTCGCGCTCGTCGTTCTGCTCGAGTATGTCATCGTGTTTCTTCTGCTTCTCTTCCATACCAACGTAGGATTCGCGAGTGGCTATGCGGCGACGACAAGCGCCGTGCTCACGCTCGGCTGCGCCGGGCTGACCTACATTACGCTGGCTCCGGCCGGCTGGGGCTGGAGCACTGTCACGGCGGAGCTGCTTGTCGTTGGCTGGCTTGCTTTCGCCCTGCTGTCGAACGCCGCTTTCTTCATCGCCAGCGCCCGCTATGCGCGCGCGATACATCCGCGCATGCACCTCGGAGGATTCTTGCTCGGCGTCGCCGCCTGCCTCGCGCTCTTCGCCCTCTACACCCGCATCCTCGATTAGCGCGCCCCGCGATAACGTGCTTCCCGGCCTTGCACGGAAACGTTGTCGGCAGGAGAATCGCGGCATGGCACACAAATTCACCACATCGCATCTAGAGGACTCGATTGATTTGTTCCGCTACTACAAGAAGCTGGCCGAACGCGCCATCGAGCAGTGTCCCGAGGAAGGACTGTTCACTGTGCTCGATCCAGAATCCAATTCCATCGCCATCATCGCGAAGCACATGGCGGGGAACATGCGCTCGCGCTGGACCGATTTCCTGGCGACCGACGGCGAAAAACTCGACCGCCACCGCGACTCGGAGTTCGAAGACGCGCCCAAAACGCGCGCGGAATTGATGGCGCTATGGGAGCGCGGCTGGAAAATCCTGTTCGACGCGCTCGAACCGATGACCGACGCCGATCTGACGCGTACCGTGACCATCCGTACCGAGCCGCATTCCGTCACCCAGGCCATCAACCGGCAGATCGCGCATTACAGCTACCATGTCGGACAGATTGTGTCTCTGGCCCGGCACTTCGCCTCGAAAGCGGGCAAGTGGACCTCGTTGACGATTCCACGAAAGCAGTCCGCCCAGTTCAACACGAAGGTGGCGTCGGGCGAAGCCTCCCAGCGCTGACATAAGGGCGGTCGGGGTGAAAAATACCCATCTCCCATTACATTGCCCCGCAACCGCTCCCATTTTCGGTAAGTCCTGCCGAATCAATGTCCGGCATCTCGCCTGCCCCCTGGTTCCCGGCCTGGTCCTAGACGAATTTTGATCGATACGCATGTCGAACAAATTCTGGCCCAAGTCTTTTCCCATCAACGAAAACTCAAAATTTGATCGATACAGAATCGACATATTCGACCGTTCCGCGAAAAGCCCGTTTTCGCTCACTTCGCGACGGCCGTTTCGCCCGAACCGAAGAGCGGCGAATCCTTCGGGAATGGCTTGGCCCAGATGTAGTGGTTGAACCAATCCAGGTTCGACTGAAGCAGCGCGCGCTGCGACTTAGGCTTGTTCACTCCGTGGCCAAAACCCATATAGAAGATCAGGCGCGACGGCACTCCTTCGTCTTGCAGCCCGCGATATAGTTCGTAGCTGTCCGGCACGGGGACGCGTTTATCGTTGCTGCCCTGCTGGATGAGCGTGGGCGTCTTGGCATCTTTGATCGTTGTGATTGGCGAAGTCTTCGCGTAGATGGCCGCATCCTCCCACGGCGTGGCGTGCAGATATTGCCGCGTGAACGGCGTGATGTCGGTGTTGACGTAGTAGGTCATCCAGTCGCTGATGCCTGCGCCCACAGAAATCGCCTTGAAGCGGTCGGTATGCGTGGTGAGGAATGCAGAAATGTAACCGCCTTCCGACCAGCCCATCGAGCCCATGCGCGTAGGATCGACGATCCCCTTCGCGATCAGGGAATCAACGCCGCTCATGACGTCCCACATGTCGCCGACGCCGAGATTCCGCACGTTGAGCGCGCGAAACTTGGCGCCGTAGCCCGCACTGCCGCGGTAGTTGGGCTGGAGAACGAGCGCGCCCTGCGCGAGGAAAATCGGAAGGGGATAGGCATACGCGGAAGCGGTGAGAGTCGGCTGCGAAACGCCGGTCGGGCCGCCGTGAATCAGGACGAGCAGCGGATATTTTTTCGATGAATCATAGTCGGCTGGTTTGTGCAGCACGCCTTCGATTTCCGCGCCATCCTTGCTTTTCCAGGCGACCAGCTCCGTCGTGCCAAGGTTCCAGTCTCTTACCTGCTCGGTCATGTCGGTCAGTTTGCGGGGGAAAAAATCGGCGACGGGCGAGACGTACAACTCGGCCAGATGGGTTGCATCGTCCTCGGTGAAGGCCATCGTGTTGAAATCCTTGGTGAAGGAAACGCCTTCGAGGAAGAACGTGGCGGGCGCGGTGATGCGGCGGATGTCGAGCGACTGCGGATCGAGACGAAACGCGTGAGCATCCGTGCGCTGCAAGGCTTCGAAATAAATGCCGTCGGGTCCCCAGTCGACGGGCCGTGCATCCTCGTCGAATTTTGCGGTAAGGTCGCGCACGTCGGAGGCTGTGGTAGCGGGCTTGGCGAGGACCGCGTCGAGATCAACGGACGCGATGTGGGCGTTCATGTAATAGAAGTATTGTTGGCCGAGGGCAGTGGAGAACGCGAGCTGTTTACCATCCGGCGAAAACATCGGCGAGCCGTCGGGGCCGGGAAGCGCGACGATTTTCCTCACGGCGTTGTTCTGCGTGAGATCGAGCAGGTAAATATCTTCGTCGCCGCCGAAGGCGAGCAGCGGATTCGGCGTCGCGCTGAACGCGATACGTTGCGAATCGGGCGACCAGGCGAACGAATCAATGTTCAGAGATAGGTCCGATGTAAGCTGCTTGGCGTCAACGGGCAGAAAATTCCCCAGCGCCGAGCTGACGTCTACGAGCCACAGCTGGTTTTGATCGTAGTCTTTCTCGAACACGCTGAAGTCGCTGTATTTTTCCTTGCGCTCTTTGCTCTGTTTTGTTTCCGGCGGGTTGGCGGTAAAGGCGATGAATTTCGAGTCCTTCGACCAGTCGAAATCGCCGACATCCGTCCGGGACTTCGTGAGCTGCCAGGCCTCACCGCCTTCCGGTGAGATCAGCCAGATCTGGTGCGATGCGGGCTTTCCGCCGTCTTCGGCCGATTTCTTTCCGTCCTTTTTCTCTTTGCCGGCCTCTTCTTTCTTTTCGGCTGAGAGCGGCTCGACGGCAGTTGACTCGCGTTCATCAACGAAGGCGAGCCATCGGCTATCCGGCGACCACTCTGCCGCACCGGGGGAGTGCTTGCCGCGCGTCAGTTGGAAATTCGCTCCGGTCGCCAGATTGAAGAGCCAGAGCTGCGAGACAAACTCGTTGTCCTTCCAGTTTGTCTGTCTCATGCGATAGGCAATGA
Source organism: Candidatus Acidiferrales bacterium (assembly GCA_035277685.1). Taxonomy (GTDB): domain Bacteria; phylum Acidobacteriota; class Terriglobia; order Acidiferrales; family UBA7541; genus Palsa-295. The sequence goes on along the minus strand of DATEKA010000035.1, from coordinate 693 downwards.
AGCGCCCGTCGGGAGAAATCATAGGCGAGCTAACGCTCTTAAGGCTGAGCGACTCGTCAATCGCCGGCGTGTGCTTCGTTTGCGACAGCGCCGCGGGGCACCACAAGAAGAGCGCCACAAGAACGGCCGGCAACGGGCGAGCGAAAGCGCGCGTCGACTCAGATTGAATGCGGCGGTACATGCTCACACCTCCGAACGTCGAAAGTTGAATTCAGAGTTCGCGCCAGTACGCTACATGCGTCCTTCATCGGCAGACGGGCCGTAAAGCGATGGCACGGGCGCGTCGTTCATGCGGAGATAGACGCCGAGTTGCGCGCGGTGATGAATGATATGGCTGATCACGAAACTGCGCAGGACGGCAAGGCGCGGCATCGAGAAAATCGTGTTGCCAGCGGCCTTCAGAGTCCAGGACCCGAGAAGCTTCTCATCGCTTGCGCCGGCGATGGCGGCGCGCGCAGCCGCAGCATTCTTGTCGAAGGCCTCGAGCACTTGCTTGCGGGATGTCATGATCAGCGGCTGGAAGGGCGAGCCGCCCGGAGGCGCGATGTCGAGCTCATCGCGGTTGATTGTTTCGACTGCCCAGCCGGGAAGCTCCGCGAGGTGTCCGGCGAGGCGGCCCATCTTCATGGACTTCGGGTGCGGCGCCCAGTCGGGCTTTCCTTCCGGTACGCGTTCCAGAGTTTTCCGCGTGCC
>DATEKA010000034.1:0-15096 GCA_035277685.1 Candidatus Acidiferrales bacterium | reverse complement strand
CTCCCCAGATGAGTCGGTTGCGCCATTCGGTATCGCGCCCGCTGGCGAAAAGCTCAAGATTGCGTCGGCGATCTTGGGCGCTTTCATTGACCGTTTCGACCGTCTGAAACGGGAGCGCGATCCGCACCGGTCCCTGCTTCTTGCCGTGAGCGTCGTATTTTCCATCCCAGATGAGTTCGGTCATTTCACCCTGTCGGCCAAATCGTATGAAGTTGTGCCGGAAGTCGCGAATCAGTGTACGAGAGAAATGCGCTGGGAGTAAACGGTGGTGACCTGTCTTGGCTGGCCGGGCGCTCGGCGCGAGAGAGGTATCACGCGTCTTCTTGCGCGGCATGGTTTTCCTTTTTCGTTCGTGCCTTGCCCTCATGCCCCGGTTCTGAGTCCCATCTTGCGTGGACGAAGCTCTCGTCCATCGCCCCGCCCGGAGGGATCCTTCGCTCCGTCTGCCTGCCGGAGGCGGGGTCAGGACGGCAGGGCGCGCGTAGGGAAGGTAATTTTGATGTTGACGCGGGGTAGAGTACTGTCGTACTCTTATGTCATGCGATACTCGCTGGAACACAAAGCGGAGAATCACGAGAAGATTCTTTCGATGGCGGCGCGCTCGTTCCGCGAGCGCGGCGGGGACAGCAGCGGCATTGGGACGGTGATGAAGAAGGCAGGCCTGAAAAAAGGCGGCTTCTACCGGCATTTCAAGAGCAAGGACGACCTGTTCGTCGAAGCGGTGGCACGGGCGCTCGACGACACGGGAAGAGGCATGGTGGAGGTCGCAAAGTCCGCGCCTGAAGGTCAGGCTCTGCGGGCCATCATCGAACGCTATCTAAGCGAGGGCCACGCGAATTCGCCGGGATCGGGTTGCGTGCGCGCCGCCCTGGGGGCAGAACTCGCACGAAAGCCTTTGGCGGTGCGGAAACGGATTGACGCGTCGCTGGAAGCATATCGTGAGCGGCTATTGCCGTTTATTCCCGGTCGGACGCGGGAAGAGAGACTAACGAAGATCAGGCTGCTGTTCCCCAGCATGGCGGGGGTGTTGATGATGGCCCGCGCTATTCCGGACCCTGAAAGGCGGGAGCAGAGGTTGATGGAGGCGAGAAAGTTTTTCATAAAGAGTTTCGCTGAAGGGTAATTTTTTTTGCATCTAAAAGAAGACGGCCGTACTCTTATCAAGAATGGAACGAACCAAACTGAATTGAGAGGAGGTTTTTTTCTTATGACAGTGCTTCCTACGGCGTCCGTCGCGCAATCACAGTCTGAAGCCCTCCCGGGCAGGCCCGGCGCGCCTATACCTAAAACCACGGCAGTTCTGGTCCTTCTGACCCCCAAGCGGGGCGTAACTCCACAACAAATCATGGCCATGATCCCGGCAGAGATTCGGGCAACGGTGAAGCTCTACCTCGACGGGAAAATCCGCCAGTGGTATTCGCGCGGCGATGGCAAGGGCGTCATCTTCCTGGTTGACGCGAAAACCGAGGACGAGGCACGAGCTCTTATGGAAGCGCTGCCGCTCGCGAAGGAACATTTGATGGATCACCAGTACATTCCCGTCGGCCCATTGATGCCGCTGATGGCATTGCTGGGCCCCGGAGCGCAGCAGTGAGTCTTCTCGGGATAGCGGTGCTGGAGGAAGGGAATCTTGGAAGGAGATGAACATGATCAAGCCAAGGATCGTCGTGACTGGCGCAACCGGTAAGACCGGGAGCGTTGTCGTTAGCGAACTACTAAGAGCCGGTTACCCTGTTCGCGCCCTGGTGCATCGCGAAGATGCCCGCAGCGCGCGGCTCCGAACGCGGGGCGCGGAGATCGCGGTCGCGGACCTGAGCGATGTCGAGCGCGTGTCCGGCACGCTGAAGGACGTACAGCGCGCGTACTTTTGTCCGCCTTACGATCCGTACATGATTCAGGGCGCGGTGGCCTTCGCGGTCGCGGCTCAGGCAGCCCGGCTCGAACACATCGTCGGTCTGAGCCAATGGCTGGCAAGCCCTTCGCATCACTCTCTCTCGACCCGCCAGAGCTGGCTTATTGACCGGCTATTCTCGATGCTGCCCGGAGTCACCCATACGATTGTCAACCCGGGCTTCTTCGCGGACGGTTATCTGCTGACGATCGGGTTGGCGGCGCACATGGGCGTCTTTCCCTGGATATTCGGCAATAGCCAAAATGCGCCGCCTTCGAACGAGGATATCGCGCGAGTCGCCGTCGCGGCCCTTATTGATCCAAAGCAGCACGGTGGAAAGAGCTATCGCCCCACCGGACCGGAACTCCTCGGTGCGGAAGATATGGCCAGGGCGATCGGAAGGGCCGTAGGGAGATCGGTCAGAGTCGTTCCGACGCCAGTTTGGATGTTCATGAAGGCGGCCCGGTGGGGCGGCGGTTTGCCGATCGAGCTGCTCAGCAACCTTCGTTATTACGTCGAAGAGCACAAGCGCGGCGCGTTCGAGCTGGGCGCACCGACCACAGATGTGCTCGATGTGACCGGCCGGTCCCCAGAGGATTTCGAGACGATCGCTCGTCGTTATGCGGCTCTGCCCGGCAACCAGAGGACGTTCGGCAACTGGCTGCGCGAGTTCGCGCAGTTCCTGATCGTCCCGCTCAGCCCTGGCTTTAACTTCGACCGATACGATCGCGAACTGCGCCGGCCGTTCCCGTCGGAGCCGCAATTCGCCACCGAGTCCACGGTGTGGCGGCGCGAGCACGCCATCGTCAACATCGTCAAGCCCGCAGTACCGGGAAGTGACAACCTTCCTGTCCCCGCCACCAGCCGCGGTCAAAGGCTGGAATTCTAAGGAGGAGACACTATCGTGCCACAACAAATGATCTGGTTTTTCGTCAGTATCGTATTCAGCTTCATCGCGTGGGGGGGCGTCACCGCTCGATATATCTGGCCGGAACTCCGCATCCGGCCACGGGGCGAAGCGTTGCGGCCTCTGCTCGTCCTGCACAGCTTCCGCTTTATCGGGTTAGCATTTCTTGTCCCAGGCGTCGTGTCGCCCGACCTGCCGCCTGCCTTCGCGCATTCCGCGGCTTATGGAGACATCATTGCTGCGATACTTGCGTTGCTTTCGCTGCGATTGCTGCCCAGTGGGGCTGGCGTTGCCGCCGCATGGATCTTCAGCGTTTGGGGTTCAGCGGATATCCTCAACGCTTTCTACCAGGCCAATCACGCCGGAATGTTGGCGGGGCAGTTGGGAGCCGCATACTTCCTTCCGACACTGATAGTGCCGCTGCTGCTGATTACGCACGGACTCGGTTTCCGAATCCTCCTGCAACATCAGCGTGAACCTGCAATGCAAAAAAGCCGGCACTTGGCGTAAGGCCCCTCGGTCATCGCAAGGAGTGCGCCTCGCTGTTAAGCGCGCGGCGCGGATGAATCATCCACGGCGATGGCGTTCAGGATTTGAGTTGCGGCCGGCTGGACGTATCTGTCTGCCGGCAGACAGGTCATGCCTACGGGCGTATGCAGGTTTTCGGCTTTGTCATGACGGGGGCAGAGTCTTCGCATTCCGCAATGGCTGATGCCATGAAAGAATTGACTCCCTCGGTGTTGTTGCTGGTACTGACCATCGTCTCGTGGTATTTCAGAGCTGCGGAAAGGAAAATCGCGGCACGAGACCTAAGCCGAGGCCCGCGAATCGGTCGTTCGACCGGGAAGGCTGGTTCATGAGAAACAATAAAAGGACGTTGTTGGCAGAACAACGGAAAGCACTGCTCGGAGCGTTGAAAGCCCGTTTTGAGAAAAACCTGAGCCGCCATCAAGGTCTTGAATGGCCGGAAGTACAAGCAAAGCTGGAGTCTAACGCTGAAAAACTGTGGTCACTGAATGAAATGGAAAGAAGTGGCGGAGAACCGGACGTTGTCGGTCATGACAACCAGACGGGCGAATGCATTTTTTGCGATTGCTCGGCGGAGAGTCCAAAAGACCGCAGAAGCCTTTGCTATGACCGGGAAGCCCTGGATTCAAGAAAAGCGGACAAACCAAGGGACAGCGCCGTCGCTGTGGCAACCGCCATGGGCATCGATCTTTTGACGGAGGAGCAATATCGAGAGTTGCAGAGACTTGGGAATTTCGATACGAAAACGTCGAGTTGGGTGAGAACGCCGCCTGCTATCAGAAAACTTGGCGGCGCGTTGTTTTGTGATCGTCGCTACAACACAGTTTTCGTGTATCACAACGGGGCCGAATCTTATTATGCCGCCAGAGGCTTTCGCGGTTCGCTCAGGGTCTAAGAGTAGGTGCGGGCTTTGGCGGGCGGGCGGATGAATCGAACGAGGCATGGCCCCCCGGATGTATGGAACATTCTCCTTCTTCGTGACGTACATCCGTCTGTTATCAATTCGACGGGAGGAAATCTCATGGGAATCCGGTTTGGCCGCTCGACAATGCTGTTGATCCTTTGTTTGGTTGCTTTCCCTGCCGCGCGTGCCGGCGGGCAGGCCGTTGTTCCGCCGCTGGACGAAATCACTTCGCAGGCGGAGCTGGACAAAGCAATCACGGCGCTGGACACGCAGCTTTTCGACGCTTACAACCATTGCGATCTGGCCAAGTTTGCGAGCCTTCTCGACGAAAACGTGGAGTTCTATCACGATCAGGGAGGAGTAACCCTCGGGAGAGAAAAGCTGACCGAGAGCATCAAGAACAACATCTGCACCGGCGACACGCAACGCGTCCTGGTGCCTGGTACGCTGAAGATTTACTACATGAAGGGATATGGTGCGATCGAAATGGGCGTGCACCGGTTCTTACATCCCAAAACCGCGGCGGTGAACGGAACGGGCGAGGCGAGTTTCGTCAATTTATGGGAATACAAGGACGGTGCGTGGAAGCTCACGCGCGCGCTGAGCTACGACCACCACTCCGTCAAATAGCGTCCGGTTTCCTTTTCGCAGCGGACCATCGTATGCAGGACGTCTGTCGCGGCGCGGGTTCGCTTTATCGCCTCATCCCGGAGGGGAAGATGACCTGCGCAGCGCCGGCGATTCTTCAGGATACAGTTAGAGGTCGCGGCGGCCTTCCATGGCTTTGAGCATGGTGACTTCGTCGGCGTACTCGAGGTCGGAGCCGACCGGAATGCCCATGGCGATGCGCGTGACGCGAACACCGAGCGGTTTGATCAACTTCGAGAGATAGACGGCGGTGGCTTCGCCTTCGGCAGTGGGATTCGTGGCGACAATGATTTCCCCGACCGCGCCGCCCTTCAAGCGTTCGATGAGACTCTTGATCTTCAATTGATCGGGGCCGATTCCCTGCAACGGTGAAAGAGCGCCGCCAAGCACGTGATACAGGCCGCTGAACTGGCGGGTCTTCTCGACGGCCTGAATGTTTGTGGCATCTTCGACGACGCAGATCAGCTTTCTGTCGCGGGCTGAGCTGGCGCAGAAGATGCAGGGGTCCTGGTCCGTAACGTTGTTGCAGACGGAGCACTCGCGAATCTTTTCTTTTGCTTCGCGGATGGCGTCGGCCAATGCCAGCGCCTGGCCGCGGTCGGCGCGAAGGAGGTGAAAGGCGAGCCGCTGGGCTGTTTTCTGGCCGATACCGGGAAGGTGCTTCAGCTCGTCAATTAAACGGGCAATCGAGGGCGCGAAGTCGGGCATGGGGTGAGCGTATCAGGAAAACTGGAAAATCTAAAATCGGGACGGAAAAAGGAGCGACCAGGGAACAGAGAGATGTCTGCCTGTCGGCAGACAGGCAGCAAAAATGTTTCAGAACAGGCCCGGGATTTTCAGGCCGGGGATTCCAGCGATTCCGCCGGTAAGATCCTTCACTTGCTTGGAGAGCTCTTCGTCAACGCGGCGCGATGCTTCGTTGACGGCGGCAAGGATCAGTTCCTGGAGCATTTCCTGATCTCTGCTCTTGAAGGTTTCGGGCTCGATGCGGACTTCCGTGAGAACCTTTTGGCCGTTCATTTTCACGGAGACCATGCCGCCGCCGGCCGAGGCGTCGACCACAATTCCGTCAATCTGCTTTTCAAGCTTCTCCTGCGCCTGACGGAACTGTGAAAGCATTTGCTGCAGCGCTTTGACTTCCATACGTTATTCCTCGCTCGGAGGTTTCACGTTCGAAATCCGGCCCCCAAAACGTTCCAGCATCGCGCGGACGATGGGATCCTCTTCGAAACGGGCGCGCAGTTCCGAATTGCGGTTCGCAGGTCCTCGTCCGGCCTCCAGTTTAACACAGACGCGGAGGGGCTGCCCGATGACCTGGTTGAGCACTGTGCGCAAACGTTCCATCGGGTCGCGCGCCTGCAACATTTCCGCAAGCGCGCGGCTTTCCGTGGGAAAGAACAAGCGCAGCTCGCCGCTTTCGACTTCCCAGCGCGTAGCCGCCTCGACCATGGACCATAAAAATTTCTGTCCCTTGAGAGCTGTCTTGATCGCATCAACCTGCGCCGATCCCAGACCGCCGGCAGGATCCTCTGCGGCGCGCGCCACGATGCGCGGAGCCGAGGCCGGGACCGGTGTTGACACCGGGGATGAAATCGGCGCCGATGCAGATGAAGCGAAACCCGGCGTCAATTTTGCGGGTTCCTCCGTCAAAGGGTTCGAGAAATCCCGGCGCACAGTACCCGATGGCTGCGGGGCGCTTACCGGCGCGGATGACGCAGCCGCAGCGGACATGATGCGCGGGGGCGCGCCGGGAGGATCGCCGCCAGGCCGTCCGGGAGCGCGTTCTCCGCGCACGCCGGCGAGCATTACTTCCAATGGCGCAAGCCGCTGCGCGTTCACCAATTTCAGGAGCGCGAGCTCGAGATGCAAGCGGGGGTCGGGTTTGCGGCGCAAGTCTTCATCGGCGCCAAGCAGAATGTTGAAAAAGCGCGTGAGGTCCTCTTCGCCGAACTTTGCCGACTGCTCAGCAAGCCGGGGACGCTCATCCGCGGGTGCTGCGACCAAATCGGACTCGGCGCCGCAGACGCGAACGACGAGCAGGTTGCGCACGTGGCGGATGGCCTCGCGGCAGAAATGCTGGAGATTTTGTCCGTCGGCGATCAGCCGATGGACGAGTTTGAGCGCGCGCTCGGCCGACTGCGCTTCGATGGCTCCAACGAATTCATCGAGAACGCTTTCAGCAACCACGCCGAGCAGTTCGCGCACCTGCGCATCGGTGATTTTGTCGCCGCAGTACGCGATGGCCTGTTCGAGAAGCGAGAGCCCGTCCCGCAGGCTGCCTTGAGCGGCGCGCGCGAGAACGGCCACGGCTCCGGGTTCGATCGAGAGATTCTCGATCTTGGTGATCCGCTCGATTTCTTCCGCGATTTCCTTGAAGCTCAGCGAGCGAAACTGAAAAAGCTGCGCGCGCGACTTGATGGTATCGACAAGATCTTCGGGCTGCGTGGTGGCCAGAATGAAAATGACGTGCTCGGGCGGCTCTTCGAGCGTTTTGAGGAGCGCATTCGAAGCTTCGTCGGTGAGCTGGTGCGCTTCGTCGAGAATGACGACTTTATAGCGGCTTCCGGCGGGCGCGTAGCGAACCATCTCGCGCAATTCGCGAATTTGATCGATGCCGCGGTTGGATGCCGCGTCAATTTCGAGAACGTCGAGCGAAGCGCCGTCGGCAATGGCGCGGCACGAGTCGCAGGTGTTATCCGGCTCCGGAGTCGGGCCCTTGGCGCAATTCAAAGCCTTGGCGAGTATGCGCGCGGTCGTCGTCTTTCCCACGCCGCGGACGCCGGAGAAGATATAGGCGTGCGCCACGCGGTTGGATTGGATCGCGTTGGCCAGCGTTCGCGTGACATGTTCTTGCCCGACGATTTCACGGAAAGTCCCGGGCCGGTATTTGCGTGCGATAACTTTGTAGCTCATTCGAATGCGGCGGCCGCTTGCCTCGCCTTTCCCCTCAGGACGCTGGGAGGAACTTCGGGTACTCCGCGGCACACAAAGCTGACCCGTTACCGTTGCTCCCTTCCGGGCCTGGCGGGGTTCACGGGACTTCGTTGCACAGAGCCCGAAGTTCCATCGATCACGCAGCACGCGCGAGAAAATTTTCGTGCAGGCTGCATCGCGAGTCTAGCACAACTCTTTGTCCGGAACAGTGGCACGCGATCCCTGCCGGTTTCGCGCTGCGTTCGGTTGGCGTCTTCAGCACCACTTGCCGCACTGCGGCTGCCGTGGGGCGGCTCCGCGTATAAACTTGAATCGTAAGTTCGACGGAGGCACACGTGACCCGCGGAACGCGTTTTCTGGGTTTGGCTCTTTTAGTTCTTGCCGGCGGCTCCGCGTATGCGCAGGGGAACGCTTCGGCGGGGAGTCACGCCACGATCAAATGCGCCGGCCAGCCGGACATTCCCGTTACGGCGGACGCGGAACAATCGCTGCCTTTGCAGTTGGTGGAAGTGGTGGCTTGCGGCGAGGAAGTCGTGGTGCTCGCGGATACCCAGGGTTACACGGTCAGAGTGCGCACAGCGGCGGGTAAGATCGGCTACGTCGCAAGGTACGCGCTGGTGGTTAAGCCTGCCGCGACCCAGGCCGCGCCGCCCGCGCCTGTCGAGCGCGACGCCCATGCATCGGAAGAGGCGAGTCAGCCGCCGCGATCGGAGAACTCTTCGAAGCCGCGCGTCTACATCAGCGACACGGCATCCTGGGCCGCATCCGGAGGCTTCAGCAGGTCCAGCAGCGTCGCGACGGGGGCTTTATACGGCGGTTACAATCCGGAATTGACCGACATTTATCAGGACTTTACGTCCGACTGCTCCGCGATGGTCGTCACGCAGGAAAAGTCGAAAGCCGACCTGGCTGTTCTATTCGACAAAGGAACGAGCAAGAGAGGAGTCACGGGTCTCGGGGGACTCGTAAAGACCAATAAGGTGACGGTGCTTTCGCGCAGTGGTGAGACTTTGCTGTCCCAAACGGCACATTCCACCGACACGGCCGTGCGGATGGCCTGCTCCGCGGTTCGGCTGGCCGCTACGGCCCGCGAGAAGAGCGAGAAGCCCCGATAAGTTCAAGCAAGCGCCGATTAGCCCGCTGCCATTCGGTGAGCCCGAGAGGGCCGAGCGGGCGTCGGGCGTCCAAGAACAATTCCGTCAGAAATACGCAAAACCACTTGCAACTCTCCACGTCGTGCGCGTATCTTAGCCATCGGGTGCTTCCTCCGCACCCTCACCGCACGCCAGCGGAAAACCCCACGAAACGGGGACACCCGGAGCGCCGCTCGGGTTCGTCCCGCGTCACTCCGGAAAATGTCCTGAGCGAACTTTCATCATTTGATTGGTCAGCGTTCGGTCGGGGCGCACTCCCACACAATTTGACATTCGGCCGCCTTCGAGCGGCCGGGCCTGGGCGCTGAATTCAGGGCCGGGTCTAAAAGGAGGAAAGGCATGAAGCAGGTTTCTTTTCTGGCGGTAGCGGTGCTGGCGGCCGCTCTCTTCACTCCGGCCGTTCACGCACAAGGGGCGAGTACGAGCGTCATTCCGGGAACGCAAATGCGTCTCACCCTGGTCAATGGTTTGAGCACGCGGGTTGCGCACGACGGAGATCCTTTCACTGCGGTCGTGGCTGAGCCCGTGTTTTCGGGCAACCGGTTGGTGCTTCCGGCTGGCGCGAAGATTCACGGGACGGTAATGAGCGTCGAGCGGCCCCGGTGGTTCTCGATGTTCCGCGGCGGCGCGTCCATGAACATCAATTTCAGGTCGGTCGAAATTGAAAGCCGCATCTTTCCTGCGCGCATGAGCATTCTCTCGATCTACAACGGCTCGACCGATATGGGCAATCGCCGCAAGGATCTGCAGACGGTGGAAGGCGTGGTTGTCGAGCAGAAGCAGAACATCAAGAACGATGTCGAGGACGTCGCGATCGGCACGGCGGGCGGATCAACGCTGGGTCTGGTGTTCAGCCGCGTTCTGCGGGGCACGGTAATCGGCCTGGTCGGCGGCAGCGCCTACGTGGTGGCACGCAAGGGCAAAGACGTCGAACTCCCGGCTCAGACAGGAATGATCGTTCGCCTGGATTCGAATCTTTCGCTGCCGGAGGCTCTGGTGCGGAGTGCGTCGTATGCGCCGGCGGAGAACACGTCCAGCGGAAACTGACAGGCTGACGGCGTTCGCCAGCCGAAATTTGGGGTGAGTCAAGACGCGCGAAAGCGCGAGGATGAGGCGCGGCCCGCTCGGTCGGGCCGCGCGCTCTTTTTGTGGGCTTACTGAGGAACTTTCGACGCAGGAAGGGTGCTTGGCCAAACTTGGGGCGAAAGGTTCGCGAGAAACGAAGCACGTGGAGGGTCCATGCTTCGTCGCGCCTGTAGCGTTGTGAAACGGGGGGCGAGATCAGTGCGGGACCGAAACAGAGGGATCGTTTACGTGCTTTGGTTCCGAAGACGCAGGGCGATTGCAGTTTGAACGTGCGGGCAGTTGGTGAAGTGTAAGCAATAGGCGAGAGCAGGCGCTAACCGGCAGTCTTGGCAATCGCGATAGGCTGGTTGCTTGCCCGCTTCAGGAACCGGTAAAGACTGGTGCGCCCGATGCCGAGGATTTGAGCCGCGCGGACGCGGTTTCCATGGCAGGCATCCAAGACGCGTTGAATATGCATTCGCCGGACTTCCTCCATGGGAAGGGGGCGCCAGTTTTCCTCGAGACCCTGGGGCCGGCGGCGGGGCCTTTGCAAGTGCTGGGGCAAGTCGGAGACGTCGATAAACTCGGCGCTCGCGGTGATTGCGGCGCTGGAGATGACGTTTTCGAGCTCGCGCACATTACCCGGCCAGTCGTGCTGCAGAAGGACGATCTGAGCGCGACGCGAGAGTCCGCGGAAGGTTTTTCCATACATCTGCGCGTATTTCTTCAGGAAGTGCTGCACGAGAACGGGAACGTCCTCGGGGCGGTCCGACAGGCCCGGAACGCGGATTTCGATACTGCTGAGACGATAAAACAGATCTTCGCGAAAGCGGTTGGCTTCAACTTCGGCGCGGAGGTCGCGGTTCGTGGCGGCAATCAGGCGCACGTCGACTTTTCGGATTTCGGGCGAGCCGACGCGTTGAATTTCACGGTTTTGAATCACGCGCAGAAGCTTCGCCTGCATCTGGAGAGACGTTTCACCAATTTCGTCGAGAAAGACGGTGCCGTTGTTGGCGTATTCGAACAGGCCGGGCCGCGTGTCGCTGGCGCCGGTGAATGAGCCGCGAACGTGTCCGAATAGCTGGCTTTCGAGCAGCGTGTCCACCAGCGCGGAACAGTTGCACACGGCAAATCGCTCCTGCGAGACGGGGCTCAGCTGGTGAAGGGCCCGCGCGACGAGTTCCTTCCCGGCGCCCGTGGGACCGGTGATCAGGACGTTCAAGTAGTGGCGGGCGACTTTCTTGGCCAGATCGAAGACCTCGAGCATGGCCGGACTCTTCCCGACGATTCCATGAAAGTTGAGGTTTTCGAAAAGCTTTTCTTCGAGCTGGCGAATCGCGCTGCGCTGGCCGAACACGTCCGCCAGCTCGTCCAGAGTTCGCTCGAGCCGCGCAAAGTCGAGAGGCTTGCAAAGGTAGTCGTAGGCGCCTTTCTTGACAGCTTCGATGGCGGAGTCCATCGAGTAATAACCGGTCGCAAGGATCACGTAGACTCCGGGATCCACTTGGAGGCTTTTCTCGAGGAACGTGAGGCCGTCCATTTCCGGCATCTTCAGATCCGCGAGGACGACGCGGCACCCTCCGAGCCGCACTTTCTGGAGCGCCTCTTGCGGATTCGACGTTCCCACCGCGGAGTAGCCGGAGCGCTCCAGGCGAGTCACAGCCAATTCGACCTGCGCAGCGTCGTCGTCCAGAACGCAGATCGTGACGTTCTTTCGCGCAGAGTTCAAAGGGGGCCGTTCGATCACGGTCGTGGATGTCATGAAGGTCCTCCGCGCAACGATCTAGGCACGGCTCTTGCCAGGTTTTTCGTCTACGAGAGTAAATGGCAGGGTCCGACCGCGGCAGGGAAGCCCTGCATAAAGTCTTTCAGAACAATTCAGAACCAGTCAGAACTGGCAAGTGACTGAGAAAGAAGAGGGTGACAATCAAGGTTGGGCTGGTTCTAGGGTAATGGCAGTATTCCGAAACGGTACGGAAGCGTCCCAGTATGGAATAGGGCCGGACAATCTAAATGGCTTATCTTTCCCCTGCGCAGGGGTGCTTCAAAGCTGACTCTTTCGCTGTTTCGGTAGACCTCATGCCACCCGAGTCGAGTTCTGCCAGCGCGCAAACCCCTCCTTGTGTGTTTCGAGCCGGCGCAAGGGCGAAAGATGAACGCGCGATTTGCCTTCTGAATTGCCCTGCTCGATCTGTGTGGCGCGGTAAGCGATCGGAAAGCTCTCCGAACCCGAATGAAGCAGGCGAAGAAAGATCACCGAGCCGGGCTGAAGCGGGCTGTGCAATTCGACCTCTTCATTGTCGTCGCCCTCCCATTCCAGCGCCGTCCTTTCCACGAAGAAGTTCTCGGCTGCATCCCAGCCCGATGCTTCAACGCCGCAACTACTTAGCGAGTCCCTCTGGTAGTCCATATTCCTCCCCCTCGGTGGAGCATAATTGCACCGGGCATTCCAAAGCGGGGGCTGACAGGTCCTTTCTTTGCAACGGTTTTGCGCGCTTCATCGGGTAACTGGCGTCTTGCTTTGTTCCCTTGCGTGATTTGTGTGCGGATTTGAACCAGCGGCGAGCGCCAAGCGAGGGCTCCTCTTCCGCATTATCCCCAAGACGAACCCGGATACAGCGCAGCCAGCGAAAAGCGGAAGATGCGGTCGAAAACCTTGTCGTAGAGCAGCCAGGCGAGTAGAAGCCCGGCGATGCCAAGCCCGGCGTTTCTACTCCAGTCGAGAAAACGCAATGCCGTCTCCTGGCCCATCAGAAGGGTGATACCTGTATGGCCGTCGAGGGGCGGCACAGGGAGGAGGTTGAATGTCCCCAGCACCAGGTTCAGCACAAACAGAACGCTGAGGAACGTCCCGATTAGCTCGGCAGTGCCTGGGGCGGCGGCCTCGGTAATGTGAGTGAAAGATGCCGACTGCGGCATCCGGAAGAAGCGAGCGGCAATGCCGGCGCGGATCGCGATGGCCGCGAGCAGCACAAGCGAGAAATTTGCGGCCGGCCCGGCCAAAGCCATCCATGCCGCCCGCCGGGGATAACGGCGCTGCCAGTCCGGGTCATAGGGCGCGCTAGCCCACCCCATCATCCAGTGCGCGTAGATGAACGACACGATGGGGACGATCACCATCCCGAGCGGTTCGCGCCGAATGTGCGGGATCGGGTTCAGGCTCACCTGCCCGCCGTGGAAAGCGGTGGGATCGCCGCCCAGCTTCGCCGCCAAGGCATGCGCGCCTTCGTGACAGGTCGTGGAGAAAAGGAATGCGATGTACCAGATAACCCCATGGAATAGCAGTTGAGAGTTCATCGCGGTGCATAGACTAAAATTCGGCGCGGGGAGTTGCAAGCTGCTGTTGTTGGTCGCGATCATTCATTCGCGGGGAGATTTTACCGGAATTGACTTGACACCCTTTTTTTGCACGACTAATCTGCGCTCAAAAGCGGCACGGAAGGTGCCAGCACCGTTGCAACCGGCATCGAGGAGGTGGGGAATGCCGAGGCGCAAAGTGAGTGCGATGAAGAAGTCCAGACCTCAGGACGAGGAATTCGAGCTGCTTTTGCGGCGCACGGCCGCAAGGCTGAAGAGGGCGCCGAAACTCCGAAAGAAAGCTTCGGCCGCGTGACAGCAACTCCGGTCAGAGCCAGCCCGGCCGCAACACGGAGGAGCTCCGCCTCCGAAATCGGAAGCGGCGCGGCGTCTGGGAAAGTGGCTCCGGGGCTTGGACTCGAACCAAGATTCTAGGCTCCAAAGGCCCATGTGCTACCAATTGCACCACCCCGGAATAAACTCCTTCAGCAGAATCTCAAATCTTATCGGATAACGCGTCCTGTAGCCACGCCCATTTCTACGCTGTCAGACCTGCTTCCTAAGCATCCGACACCGCAAGCCCCCGATGCCGATTGACGTACCCCCGCGCCTCGGCGTAGTGTCAGCAATCCCGTACCGAGATTCACGGAGAGCGGAGAAACATCGTGAAAACCAGCACTATCGTGGCGCGAACATCCACAATTTGCTCGATCGGCCGGGCTTCCCTGATTCTTCTTGCCGGACTCCTGCTGGCTGCGGCTCGGTCCGCTCCCCAAACGCCTGACATCAGCCAGCCACGGCAGAACGGTTTCCAGATTTCCGATCTCGAGAAAATCGTCCGTGTCGCCGATCCGCAGATTGCTCCGGACGGCAGGTCCGTCGCTGTGGTTGTCTCGCGCGTCAACATGAAGAAGGATCGTCTCGACAGCGAGATCGCGCTCATTGATCTTGCTTCCGGCGCGCAGCGCACGTTGACCGCGCGAAGGGGCGCCAGCTCGCCCCGCTGGTCACCCAACGGCGATCGTCTCGCGTTTCTGGCCGCTGCTGCTGGCGACGATGAAGGCAGCAATAAGGGTGAAGACGACCCACAGCCGCAGATCTTCATCCTCCCGATGAACGGCGGCGACGCCCGGCAGATCACGCACGGTCCCGATGGCGTCGAGCAATTTGCCTGGCGCCCGGACGGCAGGATGATCGCTTACGTCACACCGGATCCCACCGACAAGAAAGCCATCAAAGAGCACCACGACGCGTTCGAAGTGGGCGACACGGACGATCGGGAGACGACTGCCGCGAAATCCTCGCATATGTGGCTCGTTCCGGCAGAAGGCGGGGAGGCGAAGCGCATCACTTCCGGCGCTTGGAGCCTGCCAATCGTGTTCCCGCCTTCTCCGCCGTCGTCCCCCTTGTCATGGTTGCCGGACGGCAAATCCCTCTTGATCACCCGCCAGGAAACACCCGAACCGGGCGACGGCGAGCAAACGACCATTCAGGTGCTCGATGTTGCTAGCGGCCAAATGCGCAAGTTGACGTCGCACGAAAAATTCGAGAGCGCCGGTGTTTATTCTCCGGACGGCTCGCGGGTGGCCTACTGGTACCCCAAGGACGGCGATCCCAACAATCAGAACGAAATCTTTGTGACTCCTGTGAGCGGATCGTCCGGAACAATGGCCGCTCGCGATGGCACGGATGCAACACGCGCAATCGATCGCAACGTCCAGCGCGCAATTTGGATGCCCGGCGGCAAGTCGCTGCTCGTTGGCGGCCA
>DATEKA010000033.1:0-3229 GCA_035277685.1 Candidatus Acidiferrales bacterium | reverse complement strand
GGTCCTTCGCGGTAGCCCATCGCGAGATCGTGGGAAACCGCGGTTGTTACGGTGATTACATCCCTGGCAAGCTCGAGGCGCGCAACGGGAATTGCGTTCTCGCCGAGCTTTTGCGGCCCATTTCTGATTGTCGCGACGGGGCTGGCCGCGCTCAGGCCGCCGTGAATGTCACGGGCTACGATACTGTAGGAGTACGAGGCTCTCCCCGATTTCAGAGGCGTCAACGGCGCATCCGGGACAGTTTCAGTCTCGGAAATGCCGGGCAAGACATGTGGCGCCGTCGGCGGCTCGCGCACTGCCGGTTCTCTGCCAGCGCCGTAAATCACGATACCGTCATTGTTCTGGAAAATCGAAGCGGAGGCGGCAGCGATGCGATTCGAGCCGGCGATTCCGGAGACGGTTGTGCCGAACTGCGACGACGAATTGACGGCTCGCGCCCCGTATTGCCGCACATCCACGGAATCGGGGGAGCTTTGCGCAAGCGAGGCTACAAAGGACAAACCCAATAAACCTAGCAGAAGAAAACCGCGTTTCAGTGCAGCCATGTGCATGCCCGTCAATGCAGCTGCGACTCCCCGGAACTTACCGATGCGTTCGCGAAACAGTGAGTTGTGGAAAGAACCAAGCCAAGAATCGGGCCGGCCCTCGCGGCGTAATACACACCTGCGTCTTGAAAAGGGCTGCCAATGCCCAGCAAACAGACTTGCACGATTTGACGTGCAGGTTCAAGGCTGTCGAACTGCGACGGCCTTCGGAGGGAGCGCGCGCGAAGGAACCTGCCGTTCAGTCGCGATGGCCGGCGAGAAGGTGCTTCACTTTCTTTGGAAACGCGACGCTCGTTGCGTTGACATCGTTCCGGGCGGGACCTAACATTAGCTTCCAAAATGGATTTCCGGCGATGATCGGCCAGACCCTCTCCCACTATCGCATTCTCGAGAAACTTGGCGGCGGCGGCATGGGCGTGGTGTATCGGGCTGAAGACATGAAGCTTGGGCGCCAAGTGGCCTTGAAAATTCTGCCGCAGGAGCTGGCGCACGATCCCGTTTCGCTCGAGAGATTCCAGCGTGAAGCACGAGCGGCTTCGGCGCTGAATCATCCGCATATCTGCACGATCTACGCAATCGAAGAGGATGAAGGCCGCCATTTCATCACAATGGAATTCCTTGAAGGGCAAACGCTGAAACATTGGATCGAAGGAAAGGCCGTCAAGATCGACAAGTTGATGGATTGGGCGGTCCAGATCGCCGATGGGCTCGACGCAGCTCATTCCAAGGGAATCATTCACCGTGATATCAAGCCGGCCAACATCTTCATCGGAATGCGCGGGCACGTAAAAATATTGGACTTTGGATTGGCCAAGCTGGCGCCCAAACATCTCGCGGTCGCGGAGGCGGTGGTCGAAACCGTGGGCGTGAACGACGAAATCCGCGCCACCGCTCCTGAGCATTTGACGAGTCCGGGAGTGGCGCTGGGGACGGTTGCCTACATGTCGCCGGAGCAAGCTCTCGGCGAAGAGCTAGATGCGCGCAGCGATCTGTTCTCCTTCGGCGTCGTGCTCTACGAAATGGCTACGGGCGTCCTGCCGTTCAAGGGCGTGACTTCCGCAGCGATATTCGACGCGATTCTTCATCAGGTCCCGATCAATCCCGCGCGGTTCAATCCGGAGCTGCCGGTCGAGTTGGAACGGTCGATTCGTAAGGCGGTCGAAAAAGATCGCGAGCTCCGGTATCAAAGCGCCGCGGAGTTGCGGGCCGATCTGAAGCGTTTCCGCCGGGACACGGATTCGAGCCGCACGGCGACCGTGAGCGCCGCAGACGCACGCGCGAGCCGCTTGACGGAACAGGTTACGCCAGGGTCCTCGAGGGCGTCAGCGGCGACCGCGGCGGTAGAACTTGCGAGGCGGCATACCAGGTTCACAGTGATTATGCTCGTGGTTCTCGCTGCCCTCCTGGCGGCTGCGGGATACGGCCTCTACCAGTGGATTTCGTCTTCAGGAGGGGGAGCGGTGAATTCG
Organism: Candidatus Acidiferrales bacterium; assembly: GCA_035277685.1. Lineage (GTDB taxonomy): Bacteria > Acidobacteriota > Terriglobia > Acidiferrales > UBA7541 > Palsa-295. The sequence continues at coordinate 1,215 of DATEKA010000033.1, read as the reverse complement.
CTGGCCGTTCTCCCGTTCACAAACGCCGGGGCGGATCCGAAGATGGAGTATTTGAGCGATGGAATTTCCGAGAGCCTGATCGATAGTCTTTCTCAATTGCCTAATCTGGCAGTGATGTCGCGAAGCTCGGTGTTTCATTACAAGGGGCAGATGGTTGACGCGCAAGCGGTGGGAAAGGACTTGGGCGTTCGGGCGGTGCTCACGGGCCGGCTCCTGCAAACAGGCGGCAACCTTTCGATCAGCGCCGAACTCGTCGACGTCCGTACGAATCGGCATTTATGGGGCCGGCAGTACAGCGGGAAAGTGTCCGATCTGATTTCACTGCAAGAGGAGATCACAAACGACGTTTCGGACGCACTGCGGCCCAGCCGCTCGGGAGAAGCAAAGCGGCAACTCGCCAAGCTCCAAACGGGGAATCCGGAAGCCTATCAGCTTTACCTCAACGGGCTGTTTTTCTGGAACAAAGGAAGCGAGCAGGGATTCCGGGATGCGGCGGAGTACTTTGGGCGCGCGATTCAGAAAGACCCCGGCTACGGATTGGCGCTCGCCGGTCTCGCCGACACCAACATTCTCCTGGAAGATTCGGGCTATCTCTCGCCGAAGGAGGCCTGCCCGCGCGCGCAATCGTCAGCCATGGAAGCCGTGGCGTCGAATGACCAGCTTGCCGAAGCGCACGGCTCGCTGGCGCTAGTGAAGGAATATTGCGCGTGGGACTGGGCCGGGACAGAGAAGGAATTTCAGCGCGCGATCGAGCTAAATCCAAATCTTGCCGCCGCTCACAACTGGTTCGGGAGCTTTCTGGCCAAGATGGGGCGGCAGGACGATGCGCAGCGCGAAATTGCCAAGGCGCAGAAACTGGAGCCGCTTTCCCCGATCATCAATACGACGGTTGCCTGGCAGTTTTATGTGGCTCACGTACCGGACCGGGCGATCGATCAACTGCGGAAGACCCTAGATGTCGATCCGAACTTTGCGCCAGCGCGGCGGCTTCTGGAGGAAGTGTATGAACAACAGGGCATGTTCAAAGAGGCGGTGACGGAATGGCAACAGGCGCTGACGCTCTCAGGAAATCCGGAATTAGCTGCGTCGGTGGGGAGTGATTTTCGGGCGTCCGGTTACAAGGGAGTCTTGCAGAACTGGCTTGAGGGCCTGAAAGAACTCTCGAAGGAAGAATATGTTTCCCCGTACAGCATCGCGGAGACGCACGCCCGCCTG
>DATEKA010000032.1:0-2953 GCA_035277685.1 Candidatus Acidiferrales bacterium | reverse complement strand
CCGGCACATCTCGGCGCAAATTCTCCCTCCTTTCCTCCGCGCCTCTGCGGTACAGTTTCTCCCTATGTCCTGGCAACCGGTCTATCGCCTGATCAAGAAGATTCCGCGCGGCAAGGTCACCACCTATGGCGAACTGGCCCGCGCCCTGCGCCTTCCCGGAGGCGCCCGCGCCGTTGGCTATGCCATGGCTGCGTGCCCCAACGGCCAAGGCATCCCGTGGCACCGCGTGGTCGGCGCTGGCGGACGCTTGCTCATCCCGGAGCCGTATGGCTCCCTTCAGCGCCGCCTCCTCGAATCCGAAGGAGTCAAACTCGACGGCGCCCGCATCAACATGTCGCTCTTCTCATGGTCCCCTTCCCGCCGCAGGCGCGAGTGACAAAGCGGTACGCCGTTCAAGCGCGGACTTGGCCCGCATCGGGCTGAATCCAGTGGACCAGTTACAGATGGCAAGCGTCCTGACGATCTTCAATTCTCAGGACGCCGCTTTCCTCCAAAAGTACGAGAATCAGCCACCCGATGAGAACATGGTACCGTACAGGGACAGGATCGTTACGGAGACCATCGCCAGACTGCAAAGCACGCTTTCTCCGGAGGGTTTTCAGATGTTCAGGCAATTTATCCAGCATGAGAAAACTCGAATGAAGAGCGTTGCCATGCCTAAAATGGGCGCGATGAGCTAATCGGGAAAATCTCCGAAAAAAAGGAGACCAGCAAACGAGAAGCATCACGATCCTGTCGGCTATAGTCCTTTCCCTCGCGTGGGCACGACCGGTGAATGCCGCCGGCCGCTCGCAGAGATCTACGGCCAATCCGTAAGCCCGAGTAGTTGCATGAACATGTGCGTCGCAGACATGTACGTCACGGCCTGGGTATCCCAAGATTCGTCGGGCAGTTCTTTCCTGATGAAAAAAGTGCGTACAAGGCTGCATATTGTTCCATGTTGATGCAGCAGCGGGTCACAGGAAACCTGTAGCCACGAAAAGGCATCCCATCTTCACCAGATTTGGGGGACTGTCGGCGCTCAGATCCAACTTCGTTCGCACTGACTTATTCGTTCTTCCCGACTAATAACTGATTCGATGCAACTTTCCTATCGCGCGGGCATCGTACCATTGACGGCGTAGTGGACGAACCATACACTACGCTGGCCCGAGAAGGAGGCGGCCGTGGCTTTCGTCCGGCGCAGGGGAAAGAGTTATTTCCTGGTGCACAACGTGCGCCGGCAAGGAAAGGTACGGCAGCTCCATCTGGCGCGGTTGGGGGAACGGCCGCGAATTACGGACGACGTGGTGCGTCAGGTATCACGGAAGCACCCATTGCTGGACCTGGACTGGTCGAGACTGCGAGAGCAGGTGAACGGCCGGGTCGAGCTATTTGACGTCCGTTCACCGTTCGTGCAGAACTTGGTGCATTCGGTACGCGACCTAAACTTGGACCTGGCCGATCTGTCGCCGCCGATGTTGCTGTTGACGGACCGGTCGAATTCAAGCCGCGAACTGGTCATGCAATTGCGGCTGTTGCGGTCGACTCTCGACGTGAAGTTGAACCAATTCGAGATGACGGAGCCGCGCAGCATGCAAGGCGAAAGACGGTTCCGGTAATGGTTCACCGTTCGCTTGCCTTGGCGGGCAAGCCCGCCTGTCGCAAGACAGGCGATGGAGTGTGAAGGAGTACGAACGTGGGCGCGCAAGCACAGTTGGATCCAACTCTACGGAGTTTGGAATCTCGGGATTTCGAGGGCGGGCTTCGCCGCAAGATCGTTGGGCAGGACGAGGCGGTACAGGCGGTGGTGGATCTCTACCAGGTGTTCCGGGCGGGCCTAAACTCGCCGGGCCGCCCGGTGGGGAACCTGCTGTTCCTCGGGCCAACCGGTGCGGGCAAGACGCGAGTGGTCGAGGCCACGGCAGAAGTGCTCTTTGGCGATCCGCACGCGGTAATCAAGGTGGATTGCGCCGAATTCCAGCACTCGCACGAGATCGCGAAACTGATCGGCTCGCCGCCAGGGTATCTGGGTCACCGCGAAACGCATCCGCTGATCACGCAGGAAGCGCTTGCGCAGTATCACACAGACAAGCTGAAGATTTCGTTCCTGCTGTTCGACGAGATCGAGAAAGCCAGTGATGCGCTGTGGCAATTGTTGCTCGGCATTCTCGACAAGGCGACGCTCACACTTGGAGACAACCGGCGCGTGGATTTGTCGCAGACGATGATCTTCATGACGTCGAACCTGGGAGGAGGCGAAATCACGGAGCTGATGACCGGAGGAATGGGTTTCGCGCCGGAGACGCGTCCCGAATCGAAGCCGCGGCTGGATGAAAAAGTCGAAAAAACGGCTGCGGAAGCCGCGAAGCGGAAATTCGCACCGGAATTCATGAACCGCATTGACAAGGTCGTGGTGTTCCACCCGCTGCGCAGCGAACAACTCGAGCAGATTCTGGAAATCGAGTTGGGAATGGTGCAGCAGCGCGTGCTCGAGACGGCGAAAGGCCGCTTTCTGTTTCGCGTGACTCCGTCGGCGCGGGAATTCCTGCTGCGCGAAGGTACTGATTTGAAATACGGGGCGCGACATTTGAAGCGCGCCATCGAACGGCACATCGTGTACCCGCTGGCGAGCCTGCTGGCGACGGAGCAGGTGCGTCTTGGCGACGTTATCTCGATTGATTGGGACGGCTCAAGCAGCTATCTGAAGTTCCTGAAGGAAGCGGAGGGTGCGCTTGTGCCCATCGCTTCACCGGCTCCAGAACCGCTGACGCAGTCGGCTGCGGCGACGTCGGACGGTCGCACCGTGTCGGCGCCGTCAAACGCGAAGGCGGTCGCGGAAGCGCCGGCGGAGAAGATTGCGCCCGCATCCGCGCAGCGCGCAGCCCCGCCGGAAAAAGGCAAGAACGATCGGAGCAAATAAGCTGTAGCGACAAAAGGGAAGAATTCCAAAAGCGGGTTCGCGATGAATATC
>DATEKA010000031.1:0-10218 GCA_035277685.1 Candidatus Acidiferrales bacterium | reverse complement strand
AATTCGGTTCACGCCGAAGGAACCGCAGGTGCATGCTTATTCCTTCCAGCTCAAGCCGCGTGAGGTCGAGAACCCGCAGTTTCCGTGGATGTTCCAGAAACAGCTTTACGATTGCCTCCACGACTACATCGTCGAGATGTTCACTTGCAATCCGCAGCGCAAGGACTGATCACGTCGCAACGGACACCGCTTGCGAAGTCGCTTGTTAAGCGAATCCGCGCGCATGGCCCGCTGACGTTCGCGGAGTACATGGACGCTTGCCTGTACGATCCGGAGCACGGCTACTACACAAGGGCTGATCAGCCGCCGAGGCGGGATTACTTCACGAATGTGGATGTCAGCCCGCTTTTCGCGCGCCTCGTAGCACGGCAACTGGAGGAAATGTGGTGCGCGAACGGCTGCCCGGACGATTATTGGCTGGTCGAAGCCGGCGCGGGGAGAGGCGAGCTCGCGAGAGCTGTGCTCGACTTCGCTGCGGAGGCTTTGCCGGACGTTTACGCAGCGCTTCGTTACGTCGCAGTCGAAAGATCGGACGCACGACGGACTGCGCAATCGCGGCTGCTTGCCGCGCACGTTCAGCGGGGACGATTCATTGCAGCCGCGGAACTGCCACGACACGTCCCTGCCGGGTGCATCTTTTCGAACGAGCTGCTTGATGCGTTGCCGGTTCACCGCGTGGTTCAACGCGGAGGGCAGCTCAAAGAAGTGTACGTAGCGTTCCAAAATGGGGAATTGGGCGAGGAGGAAGGCGAGCTGTCTTCCCCGCGAATCGGGGATTACTTTGCGAGGCAGGGAATTGCGCTTCGCGATGGCCAGCGGGCAGAGGCCGGGCTTGCGGCATGGGATTGGATTCGGGAGGCGGGGGTACGCCTGGGGCGCGGCTTTGTGCTTACGATTGACTACGGTCGAGAGGCTCGCGAGCTCTGCGACGAGCTGCACATGCAAGGAACGTTGCTGGCGTATGAGGGGCATCGCGCGACGGAAGAATTCTTCCGCGCACCGGGCGATCAGGACCTGACGGCGCACGTCAACTTCACCGCGCTCGATCTGGGGGGAACCGAGAACGGGCTGGCGCGCACTGGAATCACGTCGCAGACCAATTTTCTTCTGGCGTTGGCTCGAGGTTCGAACTTTGCAGATATCGACTCAGACGGCGCCACGGACGAAGAAAAAGCGCGCCGGCGGTTGCTTTTCAAGACGTTGATCCATCCGGAAGGAATGGGCGAAACGTTTCAGGCGTTTGTGCAACACAAAGGTTTCGCGACGCCGCCTGTTCTGACTGGATTGAAGGCGCTCTGAGGCTGCGCAACGAATTCTATTGCGGTTGGTCGGGGACGCGGCGCTTCAGCACAGGCCGGCCGGACTTGTCGGCCGCAGGGGCCGTCTTTTCGGGAGCTTTCGTCTGGGCGGCTCCGCTTTGGGTCGGGGAAGCGGCGGCTGTGGTTGTCGCGGCTTCGGAGTAGGGCTTTTGCAGGTAGCGCCCGGCTTCGGCCTGTGCGCCGGCAGTGTCGTCGTTGGTGTGCTGCGCGAGGCTATATTCGTTCACGGCGCGATCGCGCTCGCCGAGCAGGTCAAAAATCTTGCCGAGGTAAATGTGACTCCAGACGCCGACCCACTTCGGATCGAGATCGCCTCCGAGCGCTGATCGGAACGAATTTGCAGCGGCCTGATAATTCTTCTGATAGAACATGGCTTCGCCCATCCGAAAATCCGCCAGTGAATTGTTGGGAGCGAGATCGAGGGCCCGCTGATATTCCTGGATGGCGTCGAAGTATTTTCCGCGCATGGCGAGACCTTCGCCGCGCGCGACGGCCGCGCGCACACGAAGCTTCGGACTGGACTTCAGGAGGTTATTGTTGGGGTCGATGATGATCCCGTCGGGCTTCGGCTTGCCGAAGGTGTCAATTTCGAAGGGCGAAGTCGTGCCTGTCACGAGAACCTTTTTGAACTCGGGATTGCCCTCGGTCTGGACCTCGACTTCCACGGGCATACGGAAGGTTTCGAGCGGCTGATGAATTTTCCCGACGGTTTTGAAGCCTCGAATCGTGCGATAGACGATGTAGTCCATCTTGAATTCGGGCACGCCGGTCGAATTCAGCCATTGGGAGAAGAAGGCAACCATGTTGAAAGGAGGGTCGCCCGCTTTCGGCGGAGGCAGTTTCGTCGCGGCAAGTGTTTCGAACTCATCGAGGCTGGCTGTCTTGCCGGCGTGCTGTTTGTAAAAGTCCTTCAGCAAACTGCTGAAATTGTCGTCGCCCAGCTCGGACCGGAGCATGTGGTAGACCATGGCGCCCTTGTCGTCCACAACCGATTGGTATTGTTCCGAGTATGGCTGCAAATGCTGGGCCTGGCCGATGGGAGTCTCGTTCTCATACATGAGCGCGCCGACAGCGAAATCTTCGAGAGCCTGGTGCAGACCGGCCACGCCATTCGCCTGCTCCATGTACATGGCCGAAGCGTAGTGCGAGAGTCCGCCGGTGAGCCAGACGTCGTTCGCGGTCGCGGGCAACACCCGATCACCCCACCACTGCCCGGCGGCAAGCTGCGCGAGCAGTTCTTCGTTCGGTTTCTGGGCCCACATGTGCGCGCTCACCAGGAGAAGTCCCGGAGCGGAAAATCCATCCACGGAGCCGTCCGGCATTTGAGCGACGGTCAAGTTGGGCTGAGTTTCGAGAGCGCCGAAGCTATCAGCGCAAAAACTCAGAATATGAGCGAGGGATTGCCCATAGGCATTGGCGGTTGATGCTTGGGCCGGTGGCGTATAAACGGAGAACTGATATCCCTCCGTTTGAACGGGCGTCAATTGCAACTGGCCGGCGACGAACGATCCCACGGGCGCGGGCTGGTCGTTCGTGAACACGTATTCAGCCTGTCCGGGTCCTTTGCCGATTCCAGGCATCATGGTGGGCGCAGCGGAAGCGCCAGTGCCGACGACCACGAAGGAAGACGGAACGATGATTTTGAACGTTCCCGTATAGCGATTCGACGGATAGCCGGTAAGCGGAAACCAGCGCGCGGGAAGAAGAAGGTAAGCCGACGTTTTGTCGATCGAGCCAAATTTCAGGCCTTTGGTGGGGCTGTCGTCCTCGTTGGAAATCGGGCCCGTGTAATCGAAGGTCAGCGTAAATTGCTTGCCGGGCGTCGCGGTGTCAGCGAGTCCGACGGTCAAATCCAGAGGGTCGTTATTGTCGCGCTGAAAACTCAGGTTCTTTCCGTTCGCGTCCTTTATGGAATTGATGTGTAAATCCGGATGAAGCTCGACAAGCACGGTCCTGCCGACCTGATTCGCCACGAAATCCACCTTCGCGAGGGCTGCGATGGTCTGGCTGTCGGGCTGGAGTTGCACCTGGACGTCATAGTTCGTGGCGCGAAACGGAAAAGCATGAGGCGCTTGAGCGGCGGCGGCTGTGGCGGCGACGAAGAACAGCGCCACCAGCGCCGGGAGCTGGAGCTTTTTCAGCAAGTGAGGACCTCTCTGGAAGGCAATCACCTTCAACAGTATGATACCGAAGAAGGCCCTTGCAGTTGCCCGAAAGACCAGACTACAACATGCCTGCGAAAATGTCCGCTGCCCGCTCGATGGCGCCGCCCGGTCCGAGCCTGGCGCGGACCTCGGCAAGCGCAGCCCGGGCTTCTTCCCGCGCCGACTGTGATTCGAGCAGGCGCCTGACCTCGCGCTCGACCGCTTGCGCGGTGAACCCTTCCTGGACCAGCTCCGGAGCAACGCGCCTTCCCGCGATCAGGTTTACCATTCCGATATCGCGGGTCCGCAGCATGCGCCGAAGCACCATCGCTGTAGCGGGGGCCACGCGATAGACGACGATCATGGGCGTGCCGACGAGCGCCGCTTCAACGGTCGCTGTTCCACTGGCTACGATGGCGCAATCAGCGGCGTTCAGCGCCTCGTATGTTTCGCCTTCGACTCGTTTCAAGCAAAGATCGGGGCGATCGAAGGCCTTCCAAAAGGCGTCGCCGAGCCTGGGAGCGGCGGCATGCACGAACTGGATTCCCTCAATCGCTCCGGGCCCTTTTGACAATCTTGCGCAAGCCCTCAGAATTGCCGGGAAATTGCGCCGGATCTCGCCTCGCCGGCTGCCAGGAAGCAACGCGACGATGGGACGCAACGGATCAAGTCCATTTTCGGCGGCAAAATGACCGCGAGTCTTTTGCGGTTTAACCAGATCAACAAGCGGATGACCGACGAAGGTCACCGGGACGCCCGCCTCGCGATAAATCCGCTCCTCGAATGGAAAAATTACAACCATGCGGTTGACGAGGCGCCTGACGACGCGAACGCGCCCCGGCCGCCACGCCCAGATTTGCGGCCCGATGAAGTAGCCCACGGGAATGCCCGCGCTTTTCAGCCGGCGCGCCACGCCGAGATGCGTTCCCGGAGAATCCACCAAAATCCCGAGCTTCGCCTGTCGGCGAACTGCCTCGCGGGCCAGGCGTCGCTGCACCCCGATGACGGCGGGGATCTTGTGCAGGACTTCCGCTACGCCCAGAACGGCAACTTCGTGGTAATCGACGATTAATTCGACTCCCGCTTCTGCCATCCTCGATCCGCCCATGCCGAAAATTTGCGCGCCTGTTCGCGCGCGGAGCGCCCTCGCGAGCTGTGCCGCGTACATGTCGCTGGAAGCTTCGCCGGCGGAAAGGAGAATCGGAGGCGGCGTCAAGCCGGCCTCCGTGCGCAACCGGCGCGAGCGAGAAGGGGGGGATCGATGAGAAGCGGCGAGAGGCGCGGCAGTGAAACCGCGTCGGGGTCAGTCATCGGCAGGCATCGACTGCGAGAATCCGGCGCCGCCCGCGCCGGTAAGGGGGATTGCGAGTTCCTGTTCTTTGTACTGAAGCTGATAGAGACGATAGTAAATACCGCGAAGCGCCAGAAGTTCCTGATGCGAGCCCTGCTCGCGGAGGCGGCCTTTGTGAAAGACGAGAATACGATTCGCGTGTTGGATGGTGCTCAGCCGGTGAGCAATCACCAGCGCCGTGCGGCCTTCGAGCAGGCGGTCGAGCGCCTCGCGGATGAGAATTTCCGTTTTCGTGTCCACGCTCGAGGTGGCCTCGTCGAGAATCAGGAATTTCGGATTGTGAGCCAGCGCTCGCGCAAAGCTCAAAAGCTGCCGCTGCCCGACTGAGAGTGTCGCACCGCGCTCGGTCACGGCAGTCTCGATTCCTTGAGGTAGAGTGTCGAGAAACGGGCCAAGTCCGACATCGCGCACCGCGCGCTCGGCTTCCGCCCGATCAATGCTTTCGGTCCCCAGCTTGACGTTCGATTCCATAGTCCCTGTGAACAGGAACGGATCTTGCAGCACGATCCCGAACAGTTGCCGCAGGCCTTCCAAATCCAGCTCGCGGATATCCGTTCCGTCGAGCAGGATTTGCCCGCGCTGGATCTGGTAGAAACGGAGCAGCAGTTGAATGATGGTGGTCTTGCCTGCGCCCGTGTGCCCGACGATGGCCAGTGTTTGCCCCGGCTCGATGCGGAACGAAACGTCGCGCAGAACCCAATCCTCATCGCGAGGATCCTCTCCACCCGTATAGGCGAACCACACGTTACGAAATTCGATTTCGCCTCGCGGCTGCACCAGGCGCGCCCGCCCGCCCGCGGCACCCAGGGGCTCGTCGAGGAGCTTGAAAATGCGCTCCGAAGCCGCCATAGCAGTCTGGAGAATGTTGAATTTTTCGCTTAAGTCCTGAATGGGCCGGAAGAACCGCTGCGCGTACATCATGAACGAGATCAGGACGCCAATCTCTAGCGTGCCGCCAATCACATGCCCGCCGCCCAGCCAATAAACGAACGCGATACCGCCCCAGCTCAGGAACTCGACGGCCGGGTAGAAGAAAGCGAAGGCGTCGATGGCATCTTTGTACGCCTCCATGTGGATACGGTTGAGATCTTCGAACTGTTTACGCGATTTCCGCTCGCGATTGAAGAGCTGCACGATGGCCATGCCGCTGATATGTTCCTGGAGAAACGCATTGATACGAGCGATTGCCGTGCGGATTCGCCGGTTGGCCCCGCGAACTTTGTTGCGGAAGAAGTAGGTGAGGATCACCATGAACGGCAGCGGCGAAAAAGCACACAGTGCGAGCATCCAGTGCCATTTGAGCAAAAACACAGCCACAGCAACTAGGAAGACGAAGTCGTTCAGCATCGCCACCACGCCCGATGCGAAGAGATCATTGAGGGCGTCCACGTCCGTTGTCACGCGAGTGACCAGTCGCCCGATCGGGCTGTGGTCGAAGAAGCTCATCGGGAGGAATTGCAAATGCCGGAAGATTTCTTTTCGCAGGTCGTACATGGTTTCCTGTCCGACCCACTGCATGATGCGGACCTGCGCGTACTGCAAGCCAAAGCTCAGCAGAAGGGACGCAGCGAACACCAGCGCAACCCAGAGCAGTCCGGCCATCGCCGCGTGGGGCGAAATCCTCCCGGCGAATCCCGGAACCATATACTTGTCGACACCATACCCGAAGATAAACGGGCCCACGAGCTCCATCGCGTTCACGCCGATCGTGAACGAGAGCGCCAACGCGACCTGCCCGCGGTAGGGCCGCAAGTACTTCAGCAGTCGCCGCGTGAGCTGCGTATCGTAAATCTTTCCGAGCTTCTCTTCTTCGCGGAAATCGCTCATTCGCGCGCCAGCTCTTCTTCGAGTAATTGTTTCTGGTACAAGTCGCCGTAATAGCCGTTCATCGAGAGGAGTTCCTCGTGCGAGCCGCGCTCGATGATGCGCCCGTCGCGGAGGACGACAATCTGGTCGGCCATTTTGATGGTGGAGATGCGATGCGCCACGATCACAGTGGTTCGGTCCCGCATCACGTCGCGCAGGCTTTGGAGGATACGCTCTTCGGTATCCGTGTCGACGCTGGCGAGCGCGTCGTCAAGAATCAGAATTTTTGGCTGGCGCAGGATCGCTCTCGCGATTGCGGTTCGCTGTTTCTGGCCGCCGGAAAGCGTAATGCCGCGCTCGCCGACCATGGTGTCGAAGCGTTTGGGAAAGCTTTCGATTTCTCCCGAAATGGCGGCGATTTCCGCGGCTTGGTAAACCTGCTCCTCGATGGCATCGTTCACGCCGAAGGAAATGTTTTCGCGCAGCGTCTCGCTGAAGAGGAACGTATCCTGCGGAACGTATCCGATGGCAGCTCGCAATTCGGCCAGTGCATATTCACGGATCGGGCGCCCGTCGATGAGAACGGAATCGTCCGGCGCTTCCCAGAGCCGCGCGATCAGCGCCGCGAGCGTGGACTTGCCGCTGCCCGTGGGGCCCACGATTGCGAGCGATGTTCCCGCCGGGACGGTCAGATTGATGTCGGAGAGGACCGGATGGCCTTGCCCGCCGTCACCCCCAGTTGGATAACGGAACGTCAAGTCGTTAAATTCGATATCGCCGCGGATTTCGGGAGCAGCGGCGGCGCGGGCTGCGGCCGTCGCTCCGCGATCGCCGTTCCCGCTGCTGAGCTTCGCCCGCGCTTGCGAAGGCGCATCTTGGATATTGGGTTCGGCTTCGAGAATGTAATTCAGCCGGCCCATGGATGCGGCGCCGCGCTGAAAGATGTTCGTCACCCAGCCGATCGCGATCATGGGAAATACGAGCTGAATCAGGAACGTGTAGAAGGCCGTCAGAGTGCCGAGCGATACGCGATGGTTGACGACCTGGCCGCCGCCGACGCCGAGCAGGATCACGATGGTCATTCCGACCAGCGCGGATAGCGCAGGAAAGAAAAGGCTCCACGTCGAGATCAGCTTGATATTGCGGTCCACGTATTCACGGTTCGCCTGATCGAATCGCTCGATTTCCGGCTTCTCCTGCGTGTAGGCGCGAATCACGCGAATGCCGGTGAGGTTCTCCTGCGCGCGCGTCGAGAGCACACCCAGGGCGGCCTGGATGATCTCCGAGAGGCGATGGATGGTCTGCCCGAAATAACGAACGGCAATTACGACGAAGGGGACCGGAATCAGCACCCAAAGCGTCAGGCTCGCCGACAGTTTGATCATGAAGAACAGAGCGAACGCCATGGTGGAGATCGTCTGCAGGCTGTACATGATGCCCGGCCCGAGCACCATGCGCACGGCGTTCAAATCGTTCGTGGCGCGGGACATCAAGTCGCCGGTGCGGTTGCGGACGTAAAATTCGGGGTCGAGTTTCAGAAGCCGCGCCAGCAAGTCGTTCCGCAGGTCGTATTCGATGTCGCGCGATCCGCCAATGAGAATCCATCGTGTCCAGTACGAGAAAAAGCCTTTCACCAGCATCGTGCCGACGAGCAGCAGGCAATAGATCGCCAACGCATGCCGGCTGAATGGCGCGTACACCGCGAACAGGGGATGTAGCAAATGGCGGGAAAAGCCCGTCAATGTGGCCAGGGCCGCCGGTGAACCCCGCAGCAAATCCACGATGGCGCCAATAATGAGTTGCGGAATCGCGCCCACGATTCCCGTCGCCAGAAGCGCGAGTGTTCCCACAACCACCGTTCGCTTGTAACGCAGAACGTATGGGACAAGCGGCCTCAGATTCTGCCAGCCGCTCGGCCTTCGTTGCGGCCGGACGGCTCCGACGGCTTGTGCGGCCGCGCTCACATGCGCACCGGGGATTGCGGAATCTCGAGCGTGGGCTGCTCGGTCAGAAAATGTTTGTAGGTAGGATCCATCGTTTGGTAGCGCTTGGCTTCGGGGTTCCAGAGAACTCCCAGCGTCTGGATATAGCCGCCGGCCGGCCTGTTGAGCGGAGTGAAATACATCTCCAGCCCTTTTTCCGGGTTTTGTTCGTACTGCAGACGCCACGATCCCACATCCGCTAGAGGGTTTCTCGCCAGGTAGCCCTTCTCATTCTTCAAGTGCTCGTCGCAGCGGAAAATCTCCTTCCAATGGCCGTCGTCCTTTTCGATCACGGAAGCTCGCGAAAGGAGGATGCCGGGCACCGCCGTTTTTGGAGTGGTTTTCAACCGGTTGACTACCAGCGCTTGCGTTTTTCCGTTCTTCGCCAGGTCTCCGTAGACAAGCACCTCCGCTTCAGATCCCAAATCCGATTCGGCCGCTTTCTGAATGTTGTCGGGAACGGCAGGAGGAGCCGGCTTGGCGGGCTCCTGTTTAGCGGTAGGAGTCGAACCGCCGCACGACGCGCACCCGCTTGCGAGCGCGATAAGCACGCAGAATTCCAGTGTTCGCTTCATAGATTGGAATCGGAACTATCGGATGCGCGAGCCTTCCCGCGTGATTCGCGCAAAAGCGCCTCTCCGCGCGCGCAAGGTCCGCAATACCTGCCCCGCGCAAATTGTTGAGGGCACAAGACTGATTCTATAGCGAGACAGTCTGGATGGAAAGAACCACTCGCGCCAGCCAAAACCTGGTAAACCGCGGCCTTCGCTGGAAGCAACAGCGGCCGCAAAGTGGCGGCGTTGTCCCGCCGTCAAGCGCTCATGGGCGTTTACCGGGGGCTTATCAACGCTCAGCGGGCGGCCAGAATCTCCTCCATTCTGGCCTCGAAATTCTCCTCCCCTTCCGACCACAGCCGGAGCCGCTCCACAGCAACGGCCTTTTCGATTCGGCGAATCCATTCCAGCAGTTTGCGGATGTTTTCCTGCGTCTTTTCCTGATAAGCCTGCAAATTTTCCGGCCAGGCCATGGCCTCCAAAAAGCGAGCTTCCTCGGGACTCTCCGCCGGCGTTTTCCCCACCTGCCTGATTCCCAGCAAGCCGGCATGGCCGGTGAAGAAATGCTCAAATCCGAGGCTTACCTGGACGTGCCCGTTGTCTCGCCAGAAGCCGTCATCGTAGTCCTCGCCATGGAAGAAGACTTCAAGGCCGCGAGGTCCGTTCACCCACTTGGCGGCGCTCGCGTCAAATTCCCAGAGATCCCAATTCGCGCGGACCTCGTACGAGGTGTCGCCGTGAAGCTGTTCGCGGATAAGCTCGATGATCCCGCCGGCGTCGAGCGGGGCTGCGCGCAGATCATCTTCGAGAACGGGCGCTTCGGACGCGTCCACCGCGCGAATCGTCAGATCCGTGAATCCCGGCCTCGTGGTCGAGAAGGGAACCGTGGCCAGGAATGCGCCGATCTGGCCGAGCATGCGCTCCTCGGTAAAATCTTTGCACCAGATACTCAAGTAAGATTGATTAGCCATTGCGTCCATTATATGCACAGATGCATTCGACGGAAAAAGCTCGCCCATGGAAACGACGCACCCGCGCGGGCGATTTGATTGACTTGAGCCT
>DATEKA010000030.1:0-7102 GCA_035277685.1 Candidatus Acidiferrales bacterium | reverse complement strand
GAAAACAGAAACGGCGGCCTGCCTGGCCGCCGCTTTGGCTACTTCTCGCTTTGTTCAATCCTTTGATCCCGCTGCGTTTACTTCTTCGGTTCAGCTGGCGCTGCGGGCGGAGCATTCGTAGGGGTGCTGGCGGGAGGATTCGGCGGGGGCTGATCGCGCATCCCTTCCTTGAATTCGCGGATTCCGGTTCCAAGACCGCGCATGAGTTCAGGCAGCTTGCGACCTCCAAATAGGACGAGCACGATGAGCAGGATGATAAGAAGGTGCATCGGGCTTAAAGCTTCCATACGGTACCTCCAGTAACGCAACTACATGCTACATCCGCGCTCAGGCAGCTGCGCTCCCAAACTTTTGGCTTACAGTATAACACGCTGCTCGCCAACGCGCCGCGTTACGTGTTCGCGGTCCAGGTATTCGAGCAGTGGAATCGCGTACTTTCGCGTGACGCCTGTAAGTTCTTTGAATGCAGGCACCGGCAGGCTGGGGCCCTTCTGCTTCTTGAAGCCCGCGACGAGCTCGCGCAGGCGCTCGACCGCCGTCCGGTGAAACGCGAGATCCTCCGCCACTTTGATCAGCGTCTTTTCGCGCAGCAGGATCTGGAAAATCTTTTGCGCGCGGCCGCGCTCCACGGGCAGTTTCTCCAGCACGGCAGCGAAACTTGGGACCGTCAGCCCCGCCCGCTCAAATTCGCGCTCGATGATTTCCTTCGCCCGCGCTTCCTCCGCCGTGAGCGTGATCTCGCGCCCTGCGCGCTGCACCAGGTCTCCCCCGATGGTCGCCGCGCCCGCTCGCGCAGCGTCGTCGAGCGCCACACCAAACAGATCAGCGTCGGGATCGCCCAGCCGCCCGCGCAGTTCCTGCTTCGGAATTCCCGGCAGGAGCGGATTCGTCCGATGAAATTCTTCGACCGATTTACGAATTGCTGCGCTCGTCGCTCCAAGTAACTCGACAGTCGCGATTTTCATCGGCTGGTCCGCAATCACGCGAAGGTTTTTCCTTGCCACCAGGGGTTTCGCTGTTGCCCGAATGTCCGCTTCGGTCCATCCCGTTCGCGCGATCAACTCGCGCATCCCGAGAGGACGCCGCAGCCTCTCCAGGAGCGCCATCAGAATCTCTTCATGGCTCCCGCGCTCCAGTATTTCGAGATACGGGACCGGCGACGGATCGCTCCGTCTATGCCGCAGCGCGTGCGCATCAATGACCACGCCGCCGCCGATAGTCACGACAGGTGAAAACTGGCGCAAAATGAAACGGTCGCCGGGCAGCGTTAGGATTTCCTTCTCCAGCCGCAATTGCGCAAGCTCCGACGAGCCCGGCGCAATCGCGTCTTTCTCGACCAGGACAACTTCGGCAATCGCTTCCGCTGTGCCCTGATGAAAATGGACCTGTGCGCGATTTTTCAGCGCCTTCGCCGTTTCCAGCAGCGTAATACGCGCGTCGAGACGGCCGGTCGACTCGAAAACTCCCCCGGGCGCCAGCACCATTCCGCGCTCGATCTCGCTGTGCTCAACTCCTGCCAGATTCACCGCCGTCCGCTGGCCCGCCACGGCGCGGTCGATCGCCTGCCCGCCCGAATGCAGGCCTCGCACGCGCACGCTGCGAAGCGACGGATAAATCTCCGCTTCGGCGCCTACGGCAAGCGATCCGGAAACCAGCGTCCCTGTGACAACCGTCCCAAAACCCTTCATTGCAAACGAGCGGTCGATCGGCAGACGAAAATGCCCAGAAACGCCCTTTATCACCGCCTCGCGAGCGACCCCCAGCAATGCGGTTTTCAACTCGTCGAGCCCCGCGCCCGTTTTCGCGCTGACGGACACGATTGGCGCCCCTTCCAGAAACGAGCCGCGCACGAATTCTTCAACTTCCAGCCGGGCAAGGCCAAGAACGTCTGCCTCGACGAGATCGGCTTTGGTCAACGCGACCAGACCGCTCCGAATACCCAGCAGCCGGCAAATGTCGAAGTGCTCGCGCGTTTGCGGCTTGATGGATTCGTCCGCCGCGATCACGAGCACCACCAGATCAATCCCCCCGACGCCCGCCAGCATATTGCGAACAAAGCGCTCGTGGCCGGGAACGTCCACAAACCCGAAGCGCACCCCGCCCAGTTCGAGGAAAGCGAAGCCGAGATCAATAGTTATTCCGCGGCGCCTTTCCTCTTCGAGGCGGTCCGGATTCATGCCGGTTAAGGCTTCGATCAGCGCGGACTTGCCATGGTCAATATGGCCGGCTGTCCCGGCAATCACGTGCTTCGGGCTGTCCATGTCGTTCGGATGCTACTGGAGCCCCCGCTGAGCGTCAAACCTCGAATAAAGCCCCACGCAAAGCAAACCTGGAGGCTGCGGCCGCCAAAATACAGGCATGGCTCGACTGGAGTTCGCGAGAAAAGAGGTTGAAATAGGACGATCTCGGTACTAATATAGTCTTGTTATAGGACCGAAACCGTCCTGTATGACGCCCGGTTCGTTGCCCCAAGGGGCTTACCGGCGGTAAATCGCAAGGATTCAAGAGGATGGTTAGACTCAGCAGATTGACGGATTACGGCATGGTCCTGATGAGCTGCTTCGCGCGCAGCCCGGCCGGCTCGCAGAGGACGGCCAGAGATCTCGCAGCGGAGTCGCGCCTCCCCTTGCCTACTGTCAGCAAGGTGCTGAAAGAGCTGCTGCAGAGCGGATTGTTGGTCTCTCGCCGCGGCATCCAGGGCGGCTACACACTGGCTCGGACGCCCAAGGAAATCTCCCTGGTTGACATCATTTCTGCGCTGGAAGGCCCGGTCGCTCTCACGGTATGCAGCACCGACGTGATCGGGCTCTGCGACGTGGAAGCCTGCTGCGCAATCAAAAGAAATCAGCAGGTAATCAACGAGGCCATTCGAGGGGTTCTGGCCAAGCTGACGTTATCCGACTTAACCGAGCCCCTTGGTCTGACGGCCATCCAGAGCCTGACCGGCGGTTCCGGCCCCAGCACCCATCTGACAGGGAGAGTTCAATGAGCAGTAATACCGACGCGATCCGCGATTTCGCGCAACAGGAATACAAGTGGGGATTCATCACCGACGTCGAAGAGGACCGCGTCCCTAAAGGTCTCAACGAAGACACAATCCGCCTGATATCGGCCAAGAAGCATGAGCCGGAGTTCATGCTCGAATGGCGGCTCAAGGCATACCGGCATTGGGTGTCACTCGAATGTGCGCAGGCCGAACCGAAGTGGGCCAACATCAAGTATCCGCCTATTGACTATCAGGAGATCGTCTACTACTCGGCGCCGAAAAAAAAGCCGAACCTGACCAACCTGAACGAGGTCGATCCGGAGATTCTGCGGACCTACGAAAAGCTGGGAATTCCTCTGGAAGAGCAGAAGAAGCTGGCCGGCGTCGCCGTGGATGCGGTCTTCGACAGCGTTTCGGTCGCCACGACGTTCAAGGAGAAACTGGCGGAGATAGGCGTTATCTTCTGTCCGTTCTCCGAGGCGGTGCAAAATCATCCCGGCCTGGTTAAGAAATATCTGGGCTCCGTCGTTCCGTACAGCGACAACTTTTTCGCCGCGCTGAATGCGGCGGTGTTCACGGACGGCTCGTTTGTTTACGTTCCCAAGGGCGTACGCTGCCCCCTCGAGCTCTCCACCTACTTCCGAATCAACGCGGCCTCCACGGGTCAGTTCGAGCGCACCTTGATCATTGCAGACGAAGGCGCGCACGTCAGTTATCTCGAAGGATGCACGGCGCCCATCCGGGACGAAAACCAGTTGCACGCGGCCGTCGTTGAGCTCATTGCGCTTGACAACGCGCAGATCAAGTACTCCACCGTGCAAAACTGGTACCCCGGCGACAAAGAAGGCCGCGGCGGGATCTACAACTTCGTCACCAAGCGCGGCAAATGCGCCGGCGTCAATTCCAAAATTTCGTGGACGCAGGTCGAGACCGGCTCGGCGATCACCTGGAAATATCCGAGCTGCATTCTGCAGGGCGACAATTCGGTCGGCGAATTCTATTCCGTCGCCCTGACCAACAATCGCCAGCAGGCCGACACGGGCACGAAAATGATTCATATCGGCAACAACACGCGCAGCACGATCGTGTCAAAGGGCATTTCCGCCGGCTTTGGACAGAACACCTATCGCGGCCAGGTAAAAATTCTGAAGAATGCGGCGGGCGCGCGCAACTACACGCAGTGCGATTCGCTGCTGATCGGCGACAAGTGCGGCGCGCACACCTTCCCGTACATCGAGGTGAGGAATTCGACGGCGCGCATGGAGCATGAGGCGTCCACGTCGAAAATCGGCGAGGACCAGCTCTTCTATCTGCGCCAGCGCGGCCTGAAAGCCGAGGACGCGGTTTCGATGATCGTCAACGGTTTCTGCAAGCGCGTTTTCCGCGAGCTGCCGATGGAGTTTGCCGTCGAGGCGCAAAAGCTGCTCAGCGTGAGCCTCGAAGGCAGCGTCGGATAATTCTGGGGCCGCTTAGCGCGGGAGCGCGGGTTTCAACCCTGCCGCAAGGGGCGCTTCGTTCAGGGGTTCGTGTCAGGCACGGCTTTAGCTGCGCCGCCCGCCGCTCCCAGATTGGGGCCTTAGCCTCTGAAGGCGTGTGCGGTTCACGGTTGCGCCGTGGAAGAATTTCAAGGAGTGAAGGATGAGCCTGCTCGAAATCAAAAATCTGCACGCGACCGTGGACAACCACGAAATTCTTCGCGGCGTGAATCTTCGCGTGAATCCCGGCGAGGTCCACTCGATCATGGGACCGAACGGCTCGGGCAAGAGCACGCTGGCGCAGGTATTGTCGCGTCACGAAACATACAACGTCACAAAAGGCGAAATCCTCTTCAACGGCAAGGACCTGCTCGCCATGAAGCCCGAAGAGGCCGCCTGGGAAGGCGTGTTCATGGCCTTCCAGTATCCCGTCGAGATCCCGGGGATCGGAAACACGTATTTTTTGCGCTCCGCGCTGAATGCGATCCGCAAATATCGCGGCCAGGACGAAATGGATGCGATGGATTTTCTGCCGATGTTCCGCGAAAAGTTGAAGCTGCTCGAAATGGACGAGAAGCTGATGAACAGGTCGCTCAATGAAGGGTTCTCCGGCGGGGAAAAGAAGCGCAACGAGATTCTGCAGATGGCCGTGCTCGAGCCGAAGCTCGCCATTCTCGACGAGACGGATTCCGGTCTCGATATAGACGCGCTGCGAATCGTCGCGAACGGCGTCAATTCGATGCGCGGCCCCGAACGGGCCTTCATTGTCGTCACGCACTATCAGCGTTTGCTCAACTACATCGTTCCCGATTTCGTCCACGTGCTCGTTGACGGACGCATCGTTCGCTCCGGCGGCCCGGAGCTCGCGCTCGAACTCGAAGAAAAGGGATACGGCTCAAGAGACCTCGCCGCGCAAGGCGCCGCGCAGGCCTGACGCAGCTCACGCAGGGAGACAAAGCTCGTGACACAGGCAGCCAAAGTTCAAATCCAGCGACTCGAAAATTATCTGGCAGCTTTCGGTGATTTCCAGCGGATGGCGACTGGCCGCGATCTGCCGTGGCTCCGGTCCCTCCGCGAGAACGCCTTCGCCCGTTTCTGCGAAGTAGGCTTCCCAACCGCGCGCGACGAAGATTGGCGGTTCACGAACATTTCGGCGGTTGCCGAGACTCCCTTTCAACTATCGCGTCGCGCCGTCCGTCTTTTGCCGGGCGACCTGCAGCCGTGGCGCATGGAAGGCGCTGCCGGTCAGCTCCTGTTCGTTAACGGCCGCTTCTCTGCCGGACTTTCCTCTGTCGCAAATTTGCCCCAGGGCGTCCACGTCGGCAGCCTCGCAAATCAAATCGAAGAAAATCCGAAGGAAATCGAAAATCATCTTGGTGCGTACCTCAATACGGAACGCGACGCCTTCTGCGCCCTGAACACGGCGTTTGTCGAAGACGGCGCGTACATCCGCATCCACCGCGGCGCCGTACTTACGGCGCCGATCCATCTCCTTTTCGTTTCCGTCGTCAACGGCGCGCCGTTGATGACTCACCCGCGCAACCTGATTATCGCTGAGGAAGGAAGCCAGGCCGCCGTGATCGAGGACTACGTATCGTTCGGCGCGGGCGACAACGGCGAGGCGCTCTCCAACACGGCTACGGAGCTCGTCGCTCATGACAACGCCATCGTCTCTCATTATTTGATCGAACGCGAGGACACGCGCGCTTTCAACGTCTCGACCCTGCGCATCCAGCAGGGCCGAAATGCAAACGTCGCGTCACACTCGCTGCTTCTCGGAGGCGCGATCGTCCGCAACAACGTGCATCCCGTGCTCGCGGGCGAAGGCGGCGAATGCCTGATCAACGGTCTTTTCATCGGCAGCGGCCGGCAGCATCTTGACAACTACATGTATGTCGAGCACGCCAAACCGCACTGCAGCAGCCGCCAGTTCTACAACGGCATCCTCGACGGCCACGCGCACGGCGTTTTCCACGGGCGAATCATCGTCCACAAGGACGCGCAGAAAACCGACGCCAAGCAAACGAATCGCAACCTGCTGCTCTCCGACGACGCGCAAATCGACACGAAACCGCAGCTTGAAATCTACGCCGATGACGTGAAGTGTACGCATGGCGCAACGATAGGCCAGATCGAAGAGGACGCGCTTTTCTACCTGCGCTCCCGGGGGATCGACGAGACCTCCGCCCGCAAGCTCCTACTTCTGGCGTTCGCCGGTGAGTGCCTCGGCCGCATGAAGGAAGAGGGACCTCGCGCGTTCGCGGAGAACCTGATCAGCGATTCCCTCGCGGAACTTTCCAAGCCGCGCGACAGCGCCGCGTCCGCCCGATGCGGCGATTCCGGCAGAGAGTGGGAGGAGGTTGGATGAGCACGGTTGCCAGGCAGCAAGCCGGAGAGGGGCACGCCTCGCGTGAAAGAACCGCGCGGTTCGATGTCGGGCGCGTCCGGGGGGATTTCCCCATTCTGCACCAGCAGGTTCACGGACATCCGCTCGTTTACCTCGACAACGCCGCCACAACGCAGAAACCGCAAGCGGTCATTGATGCCATTCGAAACTACTACGAGCGCGACAACGCAAACATTCATCGCGGTGTCCATTCCCTTTCCGAGCGCGCCACTGAAGAGTACGAGCGCGCCCGCA
>DATEKA010000029.1:0-44590 GCA_035277685.1 Candidatus Acidiferrales bacterium | reverse complement strand
AGGGTTGACTTGCCGGCGTTTGGGCGGCCGACGATCGCGACGAATCCAGACTTGAACGGCATACCAGCGCATTCTACGCCGAAGAGCGGTGGATGCTCAAAGTCTCAGTCCCAACGCGACTAGTTCCGCGGGAGTTGCGTTGCTCCTCCGGTTGACCACAAGTTGGAATGGATTGGCGTATGCTCAAATCGAGATTAGTAACGTGCTTACCCGCATCCGTTGGCGCCAAGAATGCAACCGGCACACAAGTTCGGTTGGTTTCCTGAGCAGAAACGCAAGTACGAGTGTCCCGATATCCTTGCGTTTGAGCGGACCTTCGGTCCAGAGCGCCTCGTAATCGGGCCTTCGGCAGACCATCGATTGATCTTCTTTCAGCTTATGCCCGAACCCCTCGGGATTCTCTATCTCTTGGTGGTGCCGCGTGGCGGAAGCGAGGGAGGACGCTACCAGACTGCGAGTCCCGTTTCAAAGCAGCAAGCTGAGGGGTTCTTAAGTAATTTCAGAGAATACCTCGAAAACGACGGGCGACACGACATCTGGGTGGCTTCAATGTCGGGTCCTGACCAGCTCGTGTATGACCGTCACTATGTCAGATATGCGTATGGGCGTTTGCGGGAATATGAGAACGCCCTCTTAGGCGGTGGTTTGAGGAAAGTAGAATTCGTTCGTTTTCCCTCGCCGCACACTCACAACTACCACGCAGCGTTTGATCAGGACGAGCTAGATTTGCTTCGGCACTGGCGCTGGAAGCGATCTCCTTTGCGCGAGAACGACGAGTGACTACCCACGTTGCGACAATCAAAATTTGGTAAGCGCAGTCTGCAAAGATCAAGTTACGGGCAGCACCGAGACGAAGCGGACGGCGGGCGAGTCCGAGAGCGGAACAGCGGGGGCGCTGGCGAAGCCTTGAAGGCTTGCGGAGATTCCTTCGTTTGTGATACTTGAGCACATCTCAACGAACGTGACGTTGGGCGAGGCGCCACGGACGGAAAGGAACCGTCATGGGCGGCAGCCTGCTCGACTCGTCTGCGGTCTTGGCTCTCCTCGCAATTCCCGGCCCGGTGGTCTGGTCGTATTGTGTTGCTGGGGTGGTTTGCGCAATTGGGTTGATCGTGATTTTTCTTCGCGGCTACTGGCAAACGGTGCGAGGACTCGACAAGCTGATTCTCTTCGGGACGATTTTCTATGCTGTACCGCTTGCAGCGTTCGGCACCGAACATTTCACATTGACAAAGGTGATCGCATCACTGGTACCCGCGTGGATTCCCTGGCACATGTTTTGGGCCTACTTCGTGGGCGCTTGCTTTATTCTTGGCCCCCTGAGCCTGGTAACCCGGATTCAGGCGCGGCTTGCCGCGAGTTTGCTCGCGTTGACCTTTTTCCTCTTCGTGGTGCTGATGGACATCCCCAGCTGGGTGCGACATCCGCACAGTCGCTTTGCGGCGGCGTTCGTGCTGCGCGAGCTGGCCTTCAGCGGCGGCGCACTGGCCCTGGCAGCGAGCCTTACCGAGCAGGGACGCGAGGGAATCGCGCGTATCATGGCCACGATTGCGCGCTACTTCATCGCAATTCCGATTCTGTTTTACAGCTTCGAGCAATTCATGCACGGCGACCACGTTCCCGGCGTTCCGCTCGAAATGGTGACGCCCCACTGGCTATTTGGGCACGCGGTTTGGACCTATTTCACGGCAGTGGTGTACGTCATTGCGGGTATTCCCCTGCTCCTTGGGAAGAAGACGCGCGCAGCAGCGACATGGGCAGGCTCGACCGTGCTTTTCGTCGTTCTAGTGGTCTACGTGCCGATCGCGGTTGTGCAGCGCGCCGACCTTGATGGCATGAATTACATGTTCGATACGCTCATGTTTTGCGGGGCGGTTCTGCTGCTTGCGGGCGCGATGCCGCGCGAAGCTTCGGTCGAGGAATCAGTGGCTGGCCGGCGGGCTGAGGAAGCGGGCCAGTTGAACTGAGCGGAAAGCGAGTTTGCGTTGACCTGTTTACTGCGCGCCCTTCACCGACCGAAAAAGCGTCACAGGTGGAAGAGCTGCGGGGAAACGCAGAGCGCTTCCCCGCGATGTCAGCCAACTTTACGGGATGTAGTAGCGGAGCGAGGTGAAGAACATGTTCTCATTGGTGCTCGGACTACAGCTTGGGTGGGCCGTGGAGGCGCAAACACCGGTCGAACCCAGTCCCTGCCACGTATTGTAAGCTTCGTGTGAATACTGCACGCCGAACTTCATGATACCTCTCGGGCCCGAGTAGAAGTTGTACCAAACGCCGGCCGTACCTTCGATGATGTTCTTGATGTTGTTGGAGCAATTGGCGAGCACCCCCGGGGCATATCCGCCCGATCCAGGAGTTGGTTCGTCCCAGCACCCAGCGTTGTTGAATCCGATAGCGCCGAATCCTACGTTTGGAATCGTGGAGGTTCCGGAGATGTACTGCGTGCGATTCCCATACTCGTCGCCCAGGTGGAAGTAGACGTCCCATTTCGGGTAGTGGAACGCCAGCGTGCCCAAACCCTGATAGCTGCGGACGGGAACGAAAGTGCCGTCGGGGCGCACGGTGACGTCAGGCGCAGACTGGGCGCTGCCGTAACGGCCGACGCCATCGCCGACCAGGGCGTGAAAACCAATATTGATCTTGCCGTTGTCAAACGGAAACCAGGCATTCGCGCCACCGCCGCCACCGTATGTCCTATCGTTGTACGGGGCCGCTCCGACCGGGAAAATGCGGTCGCGAAATGTGCTAACGAGACCAAAGAGCTCGTAGTGGCCGAAGCCCGGTTCAAATGCGGCCTTGACGATAAAATCGGGCGTCAGGTTGAAGGAATAGTTCGCGGTTGGATTGTAAAGACCACCGCCGGCACCGGCCTGGCCTAAAAGGAAGGGGGTGGTGCTCCCGCCCGACTTCAACGTGGTCTGTGGCTCTTCGACCGCCAAACCCAGCCAGACCTTGTTATCGAAATTCTTGACGAAGCGCATTCCATATTGACGGGCCCAACTGAAGCCGACGGAGTACTGCGAGTCAACCGTTTCCGGCAGAACTTCGGTCCGGTTGTCGAGTCCCTTCGCCGTTTGAGTAACGAGCGACCACATCTGGCCGCCGGTGATCGTAATACCGTCATTGAAGGCGGCCTGTCCCCAGAATTGCCGCTGCCTGAACGTATAGCTATTGCTCTGGTTATCGTTCGAAGTGATGCCTGCGGAGAGGAAGTCAGCCTCGTAGTACCCGCCCAGGCTCACGTCGCGCAGCTTGCCTTGAACGAGCATGGCGATGCGCGACTGCCGGGCGCTGGCGTTGAACTCGGAGGAACTGTACGGCGAGGCGCCGGGAAGCGGGAGCGAGTTGAACGGCGTGTTGACGTCGGCGCTGAGCGCGCGCTGGCGCCACACGGTTTCTGCCGCGAAGAATCCACCCGGTGAGAAAGTCACGCCCTTGAAGCGCCAGGAAAGCGGCTCGTCGCCAGCTTGGGCGTTGAGCGCAGCCGTTGCCGAACTCGCCGTACTTGAACCGGCTGTCGTTGGCACTGAGTGGCTCGCCGAACTTGATACGGTTGCCGCGTTCGCGGACGCTGGCGCTGTCGCGGCGGCCGATACGGGAGGCGGCGGAGAAACGGACAGGTTGCGGGCGTTGGAGGTAGAAAGCTTTAGTTGGTCTTCGAGTTGCTCCATCCTTTGCTGCTGAGCCTTAAGCTGCAAGGCCTGTGCCGCTAAAGCGTCACGCAACTGCTGGAGTTCGGTCTCCATTTCGGCTCCGGCTGGCTTGGCTGGCGGTGCCGGCTGCGGATTCGCGACAGCGTTCGAGGCTGGCTTTACTGCGGGCCTCGCCGCCGGGTCTCCTGCGGCTGTGCCTGAATTGTCTGCCACCGCGTTTTTCTTGTCACCCGGGCGACCGGCTGCCACCGCCGGCATAGCAGCGAGGCACAAGGCGATTACGGATGCCGCGAATGCTCGCATTCATTCCTCCTTGAGATATGGTGAAGCTCACTGAAAGTAGATTCTGACGAGGCAAAACTACACGTGAAACGGCCGTACGCACGCGCGCATGGATCGAACCACACGTTCATATTGCTCGCTGAGGGTATTCGTGCTGATTAAACCGAGTGTGAGCGTCATGTTAAATGTGGGTTACTACGGCGAGGTCCGATCGTTTCACCGTTGAGGGCTGCGGTTCCAGGAAGTCCAACTGACGACGCCCAACTCGGGTCGAGGGGCATCGGGAAGCATCGACAACAATTCCAGCAAGTTACCGTCCGGGTCCCGGAAATAGAGCGACAGAGCGGGCATCCATGAAAGCACAACCGGCTCGTCGGTTGGTTGACCCTCGAAGTCAAGTGGGACAACGCCAGAAGAACGAAGACGCGCTGGTGCAGCCAACAAGTCATTAACTTCGACCCGAAAAGCAAGGTGAAGGCTCAACCTTTGAGGGCCGCTTCCGACTTCCCATAGGCCCAGCATCGAATTGCCGCGTCCGCCGATCCAGTAGAATGCAGCCCGCCGGTCGCGGAATACGCACGCAAGTTCCAATCCGAGAGTTTGGCCAAAGAAAGTCATGGAGCGTTTCAAGTCTGTAACCGTCAAGTGGCTTTCAAAGAGATCGCAAATTGGAATCATGCCGGCCTCTCAAGGCACAGAAGGATTTTCCGAGGGCAGGTGAGGGCGGAACACAAAGGCAGTCCTCCGCGAGTTCGGGTCATTCTTCGAGATGCGCGAGGTAAACGGCGATAGCGGTAAACAGGCCGAGTATAGCGGCGCCGGTCGCGATGGGCAGGCCCAACTGGGTCAGCCAGTTGGGGCCCGTTGAAGCGGCGGAGCTAAAAACACGCTGCGCTTGTGAGGCGGCTTCGCCAAGGTATGCCGAGCCCATCTTCCATCCGCCCTGCCCCAGCGAAATCAGCCAGCCCCGAATGGCGTGCCATTGCAGGATGCAAACTGCAATCGCGCAGACCCCGCCGAGCACGTAGGAAAATCGCTCGACGAAGCTGATCGGCTGCGTGGCGTCTTCGCCAGCCTCGCGCCTGGCGAGCAATTGGGCCTTCCACCACATCAGGCCGGAGTCCGGGATGCGGCACTGCGATTCGTCCACCGCACGCATTTCGTTCAGAAGGCGAGCCATCGCAGCGGCCTCAGAACAAGCGGGGCATGAAGCAACGTGCTGTTCGAGGCCCGCGTCCCAGAAACCGGTGCGGGCGCTCCTGATAACCCGCATTTCCTCTTTGCACGGAAGCGGCTTCGAGAAGTTCATTGCTGCGCGGCTCCTGGAGCGAGTCCGCGTCGCCGCAGCAGGGTTGCGAGTCTCGCTCGAGCGCGGAACAGCAGGCCGCGAACGCTTTGCTCTCTCAGACCGGCGGCCTGGGCGATCTCGCGGTGGCTCGACCCTTCGACGTATGCAAGCCAGAGGAGTTGACGCTCGCGCGGTTTCAGATCGTTCATGGCGCGCATGAGGTCCGATTCGATGTGCGACTCGGCGGCAGACGCGGGCTGGTTGTGCAGTGGATGAGCGTCGTCGCGCTCCGACGGTGGCGGCGGTTCGACTTTGGCGTGGCGCCAGTGATCTCGCAGCAGATTCGTCGCGATCCGGAACAGATAATTCTTCATGTAATCGTGATTCGGATCGGAAAAGCGAACGCGAAGCAAGCGGTAGTAGCTCTCCTGCGCCAAATCGTCGGCGAGCGTCGCGTTGCCCGAGGTGCGGTACAGATACGACCACAACGAGCGGGCCGTCAAGTCGTAGAACGCGCGGAAGCTCTGCTCGTCCATCTGGAAGGTCTCATCGGCCGCGCCGATAGCGCGATCGAGCTGCTGAACTTCCGTCACGCTGAGTTCTTTCCACATAGACGATGCCGGCTCTCGACTTTCCTTTCCGGCAAACTTCCCGACAGCCAATGCGGGAGCCGGGCCTCACGCATTGTGCCCGGACCGAGCCAGCTCGTCCTGCCGTTCGAGCAGGCCGAAGCGTTTGGCCAGCACATACGATACGCCGCCTGAGACTAGAAAACCAATGCCCAGGGCCAAGACCAGCGTCCCAAAGATCTGAAAGCCCATGTCCGCGTCCGGCGTGACCCTGCCACGCAGGAACAGAAACCCAATCCCGAGGACTGCCGCAACAACGCCGATTTGAACCGACCAGAGTATGCGGCCGAACGGGAGCGTCGAGACCTGCCTTCGCTGGCCCTCAAAGACGGGCGCTTCGAGGAACTTCTTCCCCGCCTCCGATTGCATGTACGCGAGCATCTCCTGGCTCGATGCAAAGCGATCGAGAAGCTTGGCATGAGTCTCCGTCTGTACTTTAACCATCTTGTTCCAGCGGCGATTGTCGAGGACGGTGCGCAGAATCCAAAGAAGAGCCAGCGTCACCCCAACGAAAACCATAAAGGGAATGAAGCCATCCCAAAAATTCTCGAAGGGATGATAGGCCGGAGGGCCGCCGTTGCGGATGCGCTCGATCGCCTCGTTTTCAAAGCGCTGTTGGAGATCCTCCAACTGTCTCTGCACGTCCGGGTTGGCCGGTTGCTGCCGTTGGGAAGCGGCCTGATCGGCCACCTGCGCCGGCGCCGCCTGAGGACGCTGACGCGCAGGCTGAACCGCTCTCGCCGGCGGATTGTCAGCCGCCTGGGCGGCGAGTCGCGAATTGCCGCCTCCCGCAGGCACAGGGTTAGCGCCGACGAACTGCACAGCAAAGAGCACCAGGGCCAGCAACAGCAAGACTCGAAATGCCTCTCTGCACAAAGCGCGCATCGCGTTTCCCTCCACTCGTTCCAGATAGGTCGTAGTTTCCTTATACGGACGCTATAACGGACGACGGGGAGCGATTGTTTACAGGATTTCCGTGAAACTTGAAAATGTTCGGCGGGCTGCCGGCATCTAGCCAAGGCAAGGCAATCCGGTAAAAACGACCGGCGGCGTCAGTTGAGGAAACAAATGGACGCGCCGCGTGGTTCTTGCTGGCGAAGGCGCGCGAATTTGGCTACCTTCGTAGTCTCGATCTCGCTCACTGCCCCGCGCCCTCGAGCACGAAATGCTGACCAAAACGGCGATTCAAGGTCTCGGCCAGACAGCAGGATCCCTGTGAGGGAAAGCGTCTTAGCGGCTTTCGTCGTCCTCGCGATCGTTCTATCGCCGTTGTCCGGCACTGCTCAGTCATCGCAACCCGGCCAGGCGCAAACCGGCTCTCCCGTGAAACTTCACGCGAAAGAGGTTCCCTATACCCCCCTCACGCCCCAGCAGCGGTTCGACTGGTTCGTTGACGAAATGGCCGGACCGGAACACGTTGCCGCAGGTGTGCTCAGTGCGGCTTGGGGCACGGCGCTCGACAATCCTCCGGAGTATCGGGGGACGTGGGCTGGCTTTGGCAAGCGGTTCGCCGTGCGAGAAGCCGGCGTCGGGCTCGGCAACGCGATGGAGGCGGGCCTTGGCGCGTTATGGGGCGAGGACCCGCGATATTTCCGCGCGGCAGGAGAACCGTTCGGCACGCGTGTGCGAAATGTCTTCAAACAAACGTTTGTAGCGAAGCGGCCCGACGGGAGCTTCCACCCGGCGTTTGCTCGATACGCCGGGGTCGTCGGGAACAACGTCATATCGGACGCATGGCGCGCCCCCAGCGAATCGGACGCCGGGCATACGGTAGGGCGGGTTGGCTGGGGGTTGCTGGCAAGAGCCGCGGCCAATGCCTTCGACGAGTTCTGGCCCGACGCGAAGCAACGTTTGTTTCACCGCAGACACTGACGCCGCTTGGGCTCGATAGCTGTAAGATCACCCAACGGCGCAAGTGGGTCCAGTTCAACCTATGTTTTCTCCCAGCGTCTTTTTGCTACGGGCTCGATGCCGGGAGTTCCGCTGTAACCGCCTCCGCTTCTTCCCGAATCCGCTTCCACGCCCGTTCAACGTGGCGCCGCTCCGTGTATGTCTGACCGACGCAGAGACGCAGTGTGAGCCGGCCGCTCAACCGCGTATGCGTGAGGTAGAGGTCGCCGCTGCGATTGAGCCGGTCCATCAGCAACTGATTCGCAGCGTCGCCGCCGCGGTGCCGGAAACACACCAGATTCAGGGGCACGGGGGCAGCCAGGTCGAAGCGCGGGTCTTCATTGATCCACTTTGTAAGCTCCTGGGCCAGCGCCACGTGCCGCCGGATGTGATGTTGAAGTCCGCTGACGCCATAATGACGAATCACGAACCAAAGCTTCAAGGCTCGAAAGCGGCGGCCGAGGGGAATGTGCCAGTCGCGATAATCGATTACCGCGCCGGATTCCGTCGCTTTGTTGCGGAGATACTCGGGAAGAACGCTGAGCGCCCTGATGAGCGCCGCGCGATCGGCGACAAAGAAGCAGTCGCAATCGAAATTCGTAAACATCCACTTGTGGGGATTGAAGCAGTAGCTGTCAGCGACTTCGACGCCATCGTGAATCCGGCGAAATTCAGGGCACAGCGCGGCTGTGCCGGACATTGCGGCGTCAACGTGCAGCCAGAGACCGTTCTCACGGCACAACTGGCCAATCTGGCGGACAGGATCGATTGCGTTCGACGACGTGGTCCCCACGGTGGCGCACACGAAGAATGGAACGCGGCCCGACTGACGATCCGCGCGGACTTGCGCCGCAAGCGCGTCTGGGCGCATCGCGAACTTGTCATCCGTTTCGATAAGGCGGAGGTTTGCGCGGCCGATACCCGCAATCTTCGCGGCCTTTTCCACCGATGAGTGCGACTGAGCGGATGTATAGGCCACCAGACGCCCGTCGCAGCCTGTCTCGTTCGAGGAGAATTCGGTCGCTCGCTCGCGCGCAGCCAGGAGCCCGCAGAGCGTCGAGCTCGAGGCCGTGTCCTGGATCACACCCCCTCCCCCTGAGTGAGATGAGAATCTTTCGGGGAGACCAAGCATTTCAACGAGCCAATCGAGAACGTGCGTTTCAAGCTCCGTGCAGGCGGGGCTCGTAGTCCAAAGCATGCCCTGCGCGCCAAGCCCGGAAGAAAGCAAATCGCCGAGAATCGAGGGGAAGGAATTGTTGGATGGAAAGTAGGCGAAGAAATTGGGCGACTGCCAGTGAGTGATGCCGGGAATGATGAGCTTTTCAACGTCGTCAAGCATCGCGTCGAATGACTCGCCTTCCTCCGGCGCATGTTGCGGGAGAGCCGCACGGACGTCGCCGGGCTTGACACGAGACATCACGGGGAACGACTCGATCCGCTCGTAGTAATCCGCGATCCAGTCGACGACTTGCTTTCCACGGCGGCGGAACTCCTCAGGCGTCATGTGAAGCGATTCTTCGGGGCGCATACGAATGTCCTCGGTTTGTGGTCTTGATGCCAACCGAAATGGGTCGGAGCTCGCGTTTTCTTGCGCCATGCCCACATCGCACGGAAAACGAACGATCTTATGCCATCGGGTCTGACCGAAGCACCCGAAAAATCTCGCCTTCGGCTCCTTCCCGGCTGCAACCCCACGCCGCGACGGAAAATGCCGTACCACTCGCGCTGTTCGCCTCGAACCTGAAAAGTGCTGTAACTTGTCGAAGCGAGCCGCGGCCCTGTTCCGATGCGAGGCTTGGGACACGCCAATTCGGCGGGGTAGAATTTCATTACCCATGCCGATTCCCGTGGAAAGACAAAATCTGAAGCTGATGCAGGCCATGTTTGAGGCGATCGCGCCCCGGTACGATTTTGTGACGCGCCTCTTTTCTTACGGAATGGACCGTCGTTGGAAAAAGCTGGGCGTGTCCCGGGCATCTCTTCCCGAGAATGCGGCGGTGTTGGATCTTGCGGCGGGAACCGGTGATTTCTCGCAGATTGTTCGCGAGCGGTTCCCTGGGGCGCACGTGGTTGCCGTCGATCTGACCGAGCAGATGCTGCGCCTGGCGCGCGCGCGCGGCCTGCGCGGAACCGTTTGCGCCGACGCGAACATGCTGCCCTTTGCCGGCGGGGCTTTCGACTGCGTCGTGATCGGCTACGGCCTCCGCAATTTCCCGAACCTCGAAAACGCGCTGCGCGAAATCGAGCGCGTCACGCGGTCCGGAGGAGTTCTGCTTACGTTGGATTTTTTCCTTCCCGCGAACCCTTTGCTGCGCCGCGCCTATCTCGCCTACCTCTATGCCAGCGGAACTTTCTGGGGCCTTGTGCTCCACGGACGACCGCGGATTTACACTTACATTGCCGACTCGCTGCGCGGTTTCCTCTCGGCCGATGAGCTTTCGGCCATGCTGCGTCGCATGGGCTATTCGGATGTGGACGTCAATCCCTTCATGTTCGGCGGGATCGCTCTTCATTGGGCCGTCAAGCGATAGTTCTGCGCCAATCTCGAACGCTTCAGGCGGGCGGCGATTGCAGGGAGTGATCTCTTCAAGTAGACTCCCGCTTCTTCTGCAATTGCGTCAAGAAAAGAGGGGATATGAAGACAGGCCGCGTTAGGGCCGAACTGTTGGGCATCGCGCTGCTGTTGCACTTGGGCTTCGCCGCAACCCTGGCGGCACAGATGAACGGTCCTGCGCTTGATCCTGCCGAGGAAGCGAAGATCGCCAAGATGCTGGCGGACAGCGGCGTGCCCAGCGTCTCCATCGCCATTGTCGAGCACCGGCAGCTCGTCTATGCAAAGGCGTTCGGCAAAGCCTCGCTTGACCCGAGCCGCACGGCGGACGCTGAAACGCGATACGCGGTGGGTTCCATCAGCAAGCAGTTCACCGCCGCGGCCATTCTGCTCCTCGCCGAACAAGGCAAGATATCGTTGGACGACAGGGTGTCCAAATATTTTCCCGCGCTGACCCGCTCGAATGAAGTCACCATCCGGGAATTGCTGTCCCACACCTCGGGTTATGAAGACTACGCGCCCCAGGATTACATGATCCCGGAATGGACCAAGCCCACGACGCCGGCTGCCGTCCTTGACGCCTGGGCGAAGAAGCCCCTCGATTTCGACCCTGGAACCAAATGGCAATACAGCAACACGAACTACGTTCTCGCCGGACAGATTTTCGAGAAAGCTTCCGCCGAGGATCTCATGAAGTTCCTCGAAGCGAAAATCTTCGAGCCTCTTGGGATGAGCAGCGCCGGGGATTGTAGCGTTGACAAGACGCCGCAAGACGCGATCGCCTACACGCGATACGCGCTCGGTCCGGCGCGGCCCGCACTGCGCGAAGGCCTCGGTTGGTATTTCGGCGCCGGAGAGCTTTGCATGACTCCCTCCGATCTCGCCAAATGGGACGTCGCATTTCTCAACCGCCAAATCCTGAGCGCGCATTCCTACGAAGAGTTCACGCGCGAAGTGCGGCTGGCCGACGGGGACGTGACGCATTATGCCCTTGGCCTCCATGTTGGAACTTTTGACGACATCCCGGTTGTCAGCCACAACGGCGAGGTATCCGGATTTCTGGCCTCGAATTCGGTGTTCCCTACTCGAGATGCTGCCGTAATCGTTTTATCGAACCAGGACGCCATTAATCTTATAGGCCCGATCAGCAACGAACTCTCGCGTTGGATCCTCGAGCCCGAAACACGGGCGAGCGGTGACCACGGCTCTCCCGCCGAACTCGCACAGGTTCGCGGCATTCTGGAAGGGTTGCAGCAGGGTCGCATCGATCGTTGGTTGCTCACCAGTAACAACAATTTCTATTTCACGGACCTGGCCTTGCATGACATCGAGGTGTCGCTTGCGCCGCTCGGGAAGCTAAAGGACGTTACGCGTGAGCGCGAGTCGTTTCGCGGCGGTATGAGATTCCGCCTTTACCACGCACAATTCGCAAAGAAAACGCTCGCGGTGACGGTTTATCTCACTCCGGACGGGCGCTACGAACAATTCCTGATCCTGCAGGAATTCTGATTCTTAGGGCGATGAGCAAGCAGGAACGAAGGCACACGCGGCTGGCAACCCTGCTGTTGCTCGCAAGCGCAGCACTCCCTCTGCCATCGTGGGCGGCTCCAGTTCCGGCCGCACATGTAGACGACTTCACGGGGCGTCCTCGCGTCATCATCATCAGCGACATTGGAAACGAGCCGGACGATCAGATGTCGTTCGTGCGTTTCCTCCTGTACTCGAATGAATTCGACGTCGAGGCGATGATTGCAGCCACGTCCACGTGGCAGAGAAAAGCGACACATCCTGAAACGATGCACGCGCTGATTCACGCCTATGGCCAAGTGCGGGACAATCTTCTTCTTCACGCGAAGGGCTGGCCGACCGCCGGCGCGCTTGATAGCCGGGTGTTCGCAGGACAAGCCTCTTATGGAATGACTGGAACCGGCGACAACAAAATGTCTCCTGGAGCGGAGGCCATCATTCGTGCTGCCGATCGCCAGGACCAGCGCCCGTTGTGGATCTGTATATGGGGCGGAGCAAACACCGTTGCTGAAGCTCTCATCCGCGTGCGCGCCACCCGCGCGCCCGGCGAAGTCGAGGCGTTCGTGGAGAAGCTGCGCATCTATTCCATATCGGATCAGGATGACGCGGGCCCGTGGATTCGACGCCAGTTCCCTGGTCTTTTTTACATCGTCCAGCCGACAACCCCTACGGGCGGCGAATACTACTATGCGACATGGACGGGCATCAGCGGTGATGCGTACTACCGGAATTGCGCGGGTGCGGACTCCACGACGGTGACGAACGAGTGGCTCGACGCGCACATTCGGAACAAGGGACCATTGGGAAAGCTCTATCCGCGTTTTGCTTTTATTATGGAGGGCGACACGCCGTCATTCCTTAATTTGATCGACAACGGACTCGGTGCATACCGGCGGCCGGACTGGGGCGGATGGGGAGGACGCTACGTTTACCGCCAGCCCTATGGGGAAACGCATCCGATCTGGACACAGGGCGGCGACCTGTTCTCTCGTGTGACGTCTCAGGACACTGTCACTGGAGCCGACGGCCGAACATACACCTCGGATCAGGCTACCATCTGGCGCTGGCGCGATGCATTTCAGAACGACTTCGCTGCGCGGATGGATTGGACCGTTTCGGACTACAAGCACGCGAACCACAATCCGGTTGTGGAAGTGAATCACCAGACCGGTACCGCTCCGGTCCTGATTGATGCAACCGTGGGCGAGCCAGTGGCGCTCGACGCAAGCAACAGCCGCGATCCGGATAGCGGGCAGCGGTTGCGATTTCGCTGGTTTCACTATGCCGAAGCGGGAGGAACCGGCACAAATCTCTCCAGCGTCCGCATCGCCGGCGAGCACACGCCGAAAGCGACCGTCACTCC
Source organism: Candidatus Acidiferrales bacterium (assembly GCA_035277685.1). Lineage (GTDB taxonomy): Bacteria > Acidobacteriota > Terriglobia > Acidiferrales > UBA7541 > Palsa-295. Next base: position 31,407 of record DATEKA010000029.1, on the reverse strand, counting down.
AACCTCGGTATGCCGCTCCAATTGGCTGCAAGCGAGCCCGCCATGTTCAGGAACCGGCGCCGCGCATGTCATCCTCGTGGTCTCCGATGACGGCTCGCCGCCGCTCACGTCTTACAGGCGAATAATCCTGACCGTTCACCGACGACGCTAGACTAGGCGCCGAAGGAGTATTAAGGGCGTGTGCGGCATAAACCAGGTGGTTTGGCAGCGCCCACAGGCAGGAGGGCAGGTTTCCCTTCGCGTTCTTGGGTTGCACGACGCAAGGGCGCTAAGAGTGCGCGCGGGAAAAACGAGAACCGGGACGTGTAGCAACGCCCCCGGCGCGGCATTGCGGGCATTCGTCGGGTTCGTAGCTGGGAACTTCCATTTCGAGGAGGGCGCGAGAGGCGACGTTCCATTCGATCCTCCCGCCGCTGCGGTCGATAATGGCGCCGGCCGCGACGGCAAGGCCGCCTTCCTGTTCGACAACGCCGATCGTTTCACGCGTTGAGCCGCCTGTGGTCCATACATCCTCGATCACCAGGACGCGCTCGCCGGGCTTCAGCTCAAATCCCCGGCGGAGAGCCATCTGGCCGGAGCGGTCGCGTTCGACGAACAGCGCGCGGACTCCCAGCGCCCGCGCGACTTCGTGGCCGATAATCACGCCGCCCAGAGCGGGAGAGACGACGCAGCCGATCGAGTGATCGTGAAATAGCCCAGCGAGAGCGCGGCCGAGCTGCTCTGCATACGGCGGATACGCGAGCACGAGCGCACATTGGACGTACGTCCCGCTGTGGCGGCCGCTCGAAAGCTCAAAATGACCTTGCCGGATCGCCCCGACCGATTCCAGCAACTCTACGACTTCGTCGCGTTTCATAGTTTCGGGCCGGCTCGCCAAATAGCAATGTGCCGGCTCCGGTGGCGTAGAGTACGGGTGGATCGAGAAACTGTCAAGCAAGCCGGCGCCTCATGTCTTCGCGACCTTTGCTGGAGTGACTGGAGACAGAAAGGTCAGGAAGATGAGCGCTCGCCCGCGTATCCCGCCAACTGAAGAAGGCCCAAACGGTCCCCGGCGGACCGCCCCTATTCCAGGTCAAGATTGATTTCGCCAATCCCGCCGTGCACTTCGAGATTGATCGTTTGCGCCGATTTGCCGTACGCGGCGTTGACGTAGGCGCCGTTCTCGTTCATGAGCCCATCGGTATTGATCGAGCCGATCCCGCCTGACGCATGGACCCTCACGCCCACGTCCTTTGGCAATCGAATCGTGGCTGAGCCGACACCGCCCTGAATGTCGGCGTCGAGATCGGACGTCCTCGGCCCCGTCAGATTGAGCGTGGTTTGGCCCGCGCCGATGTTCACTTCCAGGTGGTGCAGGTTGATGCCTCGAAAATCGAGATCGCTCTGACCGGCGCCCATTTTGAGCTTTAGGTCGAGCGGCTCGTCTCCCCCGAAACGCAGGTTCCATGTGTTCCGCGTCGAGCCGAAGTGGATGTGATGCCCCTCCTGACTGATCGTCAACGAGCCGTGTCCGTCGTTTACCGAATAATTGACGGACGGCGTTCCTTCCTCGCGGTCATAGCTGAAATCCGAATCGAGAAGCTCGTTATTCCCGCCTGTTAGGTTCAGTTGTCCGGCCGGCATTTCGATATCGGCGCTGACGTCTTTGGCCCCAAGCAGCGCCACGCCGTGCGTGTCGTGGACGAATTCGCGGCCTTCCACCTTGTGTCCCCGCCAGACGGCAAGCCCGAAGATAAGAATCAGCGCCACGAAGGCGACCGATACTCCCGACAAATGGTCGCCGCCTGGCCCTCCCGTTCGGTCTCGAAACACGAAGCTGTCGAAGATTTTCCCAACGCCGATAAAGATGAGGATCAGCGGCCAGTAGCGGAATAGGATTGGCCAGGGATTTATCTCGGGACGAAGATTGGCGATCAGGAAGAAAATCCCGATGGAAATCACAATCAGCGCGCCTGCTATCGAACCGCGATACCGGCTGCTCATACGAGTCCCCTCACAGATCACTACGCATAGTGCCGCCTGAATGTTTCCGGGACGAGGGAGAGTTTAGCACCGGCGGCGCGTCTCGTGTTGGGCGCATGACCGGGAGTGCGGGAACGCGTGCAAAGAACGGATCAGGTTTGCCGTCGGCGTTTTCGTCAACGCCGCTTAATGCGATACCGGTAGGGGCACCTCAGCCTGATCGATATCAAAATCAGCTTCGCGCTTTTCACGCCAAGACCGCCGCGTTGCCGCCGATCGAGCTGATCCCTTCACGCCGCCATCGAGATGCGGCGAACCAGATCGTTCTGCTCGGCGATGCTTTCGGCGCCGATGGTAAAGGCGTCCAGGGTGTTCAGCGACAGCGCATAGCGCAACGCTTCATCCTGGCGTGTGCGCATGTCGCCCTGGCCCAGAATTTTCATTCCGACTACGGCTTTGCCGCCCGCGCGCATCTCGCGCAAAACGCTCACCACGGCTTCCGGTTCGGCGTCCATGTGCGAGCCGATTGGATTTACGCGTGCCAGATCAATTTCCACCCACGGCGACTTGGCAGCCGCTCGGAGAGCTTCGATGCTGTGGCACGAGCAACCGTGCGCGCGGATAATCCCCTTCCGCTTCGCCTCTTCGAAGACGTCCATCACGCCGCGATAGCGAGTCGTCCAGTCCCCTTCCGTCAGGCAATGCATGAGGCAGACGTCCAGGTAATCCGTGCCCAGCTCTTTTCGAAAACGGTCGAGATCGGCGCGCGCTGTGGCGGGATCGCGCGCCCAGGTCTTCGTCAGCACGGTCACTTTGTCGCGGGGAACCTGCTTCAACGCCTTGGCCACGTACGGGTGGCTGCCGTACGAATCGGCCGCGTCGAAGAATCTCAATCCTTGGTCGTACCCGTTCAGCAGGAGCTTGGGAAGGCCGTCCATTCCCAGCGCTGTTTGATTCGAGTGGTGGTTGTAGCCGATGGTCCCGGTACCCATCGCCAGCCGGCTGGTCCGGATCCCGGTGCGCCCGAGTGTGACGCTATCGGCCGCGGAAAATCTTCGAGTCAGCGGAGGAATTGCGAACGCGCCGTTGCGCCAAACATCCCTGCCGAAGGCGCGCGAGCCGAGCCACGCCGCTCCGAGTCCACATGCCGTCCGCTGAAGGAACTCCCTGCGCTTCATGGCATGGTCCTCCGTTATGCGAAAGACAGGTCAGCCGATGCGATGAGTATACTCTCAAGCGTTAGACGAGGGACTCTGACTTCCGTCAGCACGGCGCGCGTAGACACGATACTCCGCGCGCGCCCGTGCCCTGGACGCACCACATACGGGGCGAATCGGGAAACAGTCCTGCCGGCGGAGGCGCTCGCCGGCGGGACTCTAGGCCGCTTTTCCGAAAATGCTGTCCGCGATGTTCGCGGCTATCGGCACCCGGAACTTCTGTCCCTGATATGCCTTGATCATCAGCAAAATCCATAGAATCAAGGTGCCGATCGAGAGGACCATATAGATCAGCGTCCCCAGCCCGAAACCGACCAGCCCGCCGCCGAAACCAAGCATACTGAACCCGAAGAACATGCCGCACGCTATCTCGAGGATGTGCAGCCCCCCAAAAACCACGATCGACTGTGCGGCGTGAAAACGCACATAGGGTCGCTTGTCGATGAAGAAAAAAATAAGTCCCGTGATCCAGCCGAGCGCGTAACACAAAGCTCCCGCCGCGTTCTCGGCCAGCCCTTGCGTCTGGGCAGCCGGCGCGGCTGCCGCGCCCGCCCCTCCGCCCGAAGCGGCGCCCACTGGCGCGCCGCAACTCCCGCAGAATGCGATACCGTCCGCGACGGCCGCTCCGCACTTCGTGCAATGTGGCATAGACGCCTCCAAACAGATGAGTTTTCGATGATTCTCCGAGAATCCGGGGGCCCGATGGCGCGAAGCCTAGCAAAGTCGCGGGACAGGGGCAAGTTGAATTAAGGCCGCTTCAGCCGCGCAAATCGAGCACCCCGGCTCGTGCCGGGTGGTTATCAATCGGAACGTTTCGCCGCGATTTTGTTCCATAGATGGTAAACTCCTCTCGCCTCTTCCAGAAACTGCACACCGCCATCCCTTCCTGAGCGCGGGAGTTCGTCTATGAACGCTTCCGGGCAGGACCTTCAGCAGATCGAATCGCTGCGTGACAACCTCACCGGCCTGTACACCCGCACCCGCTTCGAGGCAAACCTCGAGCGTGAAGTCGTTCGGGCTCAGGCGCGCGGCCGCAGTCTATCGGTCGTAATGATTGAATTGGATCACTTCGATCAGTTTAAGGCGGAGTGTGGCGACCCGGCCGGAGGAATCCTGCTCCAGGTGATCGCGCAGATGATCCAGTCGCAAATCAGGCCGGCCGACTTTGCCTGCCGGTATTGGCAGAGCGAATTCGCCATCGTCCTGCCGGAAGCCCCGGGGAACGTGGCTCGCCGGCGTGGTGAACAATTTCGGGCCGCCATACGGAGGGTCGGATGGTGCCACAACACGTCGCTTACGGCGCCAGTTACGCTCGCCGCGGGAGTCGCCTCCTTCCCCGATCACGCGACCGACTGTGCGTCTCTTCTCCACGCCGCGAGGGCGGCCCTGTATCGCGCGACCGAAAGCGGCGGCGATTGCGTGATCATGGCGCGGACCTGCCCGCGACTGGCTGCGTCAGCAATCGGTTTGAAGCCGTCGTCTCCCTGTTTGTCGTGACACGGTTCATCGCTCGGACACGAGGCTAAGACGAAGGCATCTCGCGCGGAAGAAAAGGCCCGTCTCGGCGCTCATCCGCCATACAATGACGACCCGATGTCGCCAGAGACGACAGGGTTCTCTTCTGCGGCGCCCCCGCCACTCCCCCGCGAGGATTCTCCCTGGTGGCGCCGGACCACCTCGGCCGAGCGCCGGACGCTCCTCGCCGGTGGCCTCGGTTGGATGCTCGATTCGTTCGACGTAGCCCTCTACTCGCTTGTCCTCGCCCACCTGATGCGGGATTTCGGCATGAGCGAGGCCGTGGGCGGCCTGCTGAACTCCTTTACGTTGGTCGCGTCCGCCATCGGCGGTTTCTTGTTCGGGTTTATCGCTGATCGCATCGGGCGCACGCGTTCACTCATGGCCTCGATCCTGATTTACTCCGTTTCCAGCGGCGTCTGCGGATTATCGAACACGATTGCGGAACTTGCTGTCGCTCGCTTCATCCTGGGGCTTGGCATGGGAGGTGAATGGTCCACGGGCGCGGCTCTCGTGGCAGAAACCTGGCCCGCCCAGCATCGCGGCAAAGCGCTCGGGATGATGCAGTCAACCTACGCGATCGGCGAAATGATCGCGGCGGGACTCGTCGGCTTCATGCTGCCGCGATTCGGCTGGCGCGCGGTTTTCTTCGTAGGTGTTCTGCCCGCGCTCCTGGTGTTCTGGATTCAAAGAAGCGTCCCCGAGCCGGCCATCTGGAAAGAAAAGGCCCGGCGCCAGAGCCTCGGAAGCGCGCTGCGACTGATGTGGCGGAAGGATCTGCGGCGCAACGGCCTTATCGCGACGGCCATGAACGCGTCGAGCATGTTCGGCTATTGGGGGCTCTTCACATGGATCCCCGCCTATCTCTCGTTGCCCCTCGCAGAGGGCGGGCGAGGACTCAGTCTAATAAAAACGACGGCCTGGCTCCTCGCGATGGGAGTCGGCAAATGGCTCGGATACATCCTCTTCGGATTTGCCGCCGACGCCTTCGGTCGCCGGAAGAGCTACGTCGCCTACCTCATCATCGCCGCCATTCTCGTGCCGCTTTATGCCCTCGCGCATACCCCAATCTGGCTGTTGATCCTCGGCCCTTTCGTCGCGTTCTTTGGGACCGGCTATTTTTCCGGCTTCAGCGCAATCGTTTCCGAGCTGTTTCCTACCGAGATTCGCGCGACCGCGATGGGCGCCAGTTACAATTTCGGCCGCGGCTTCTCCGCGATCGCGCCCTTCGCTATCGGCCTCATGGCGCGCCGCTTCGGCCTGGGACCCTCGTTCTTCCTGCTGGCTGGCGCGTTCTTCCTTGCCGCGATGCTCGCTCTGGCTTTGCCCGAAACAAAGGGCAAGCAGTTGGAGTGATATACTCGGATTCCGCTGCGGAAGTGGCGGAACTGGCAGACGCGCAGGACTTAGGATCCTGTGGCCGCGAGGCCGTGGGGGTTCAACTCCCCCCTTCCGCATTAACGGCTCGGAAGCTTGCGGTCGAGTGGTCAGGCCGCACTTCACCCGCACTCTCGTGATTCACGTTCTCTAATTCCGCAATGTCCGCTTCGGGCTGCTGCTCGGTTCGGCAGGAGCTACCTTCAACCCGACTGGCGCCGGCGCGCGCCCGATTTTTTGCAGACGCTGCTGCAGATTCTCAAGCGCTTCCTCAAGTTCGATCACGTTCGCGGACTCTTGTCTCACCCGCCCGGCGTCGATGTCGGCCGTTACTTCCAGGCAAAGGTTGACGGCGCGCCGAACTCGCTCTTTCGCCAGCATGGAAAGCAGTTCGCCGCTCTCGCCCCCTGCCTGGCGTTTTCGCAGTTGTTGCAGCGCGTCGGTCGTTGCGCGAATGTAGTCCACCGCGTGGTGATACTCGCGGACAAGACCCAGATCCATGTCCTCGCACTTCAGGGCCTTTTCCAGATTTTGCAGCTCGACAATCGTCTTATTCACCTGCAAGTCCACGCCCCAAAAACTCTCGCTTGGCGTAATCAATTCCACTACCACGCCGTTTGCCACTCCTGGGCGTGAATCCGGCGCGGCCAGCACTCTTGCTTCGGCCGTCTGCGCCGAAAGAAAGTTCGCAAGCGTCACCCGGCTGCCCAGGGGCGGATAGTTCGCCATTTTCAGAAAGCCGCCGTTCGCATTCACCTGCCGGGCGACAGCCTCTTCCTTTACCGCACTGCCGTCCGCTCCTCGCCAGCTCACCTCAATGGGAACAACGACGGGAAAGCGGCGGCTTTTCCGGCGCTCGGCGTCGGTCCCATCCGCAGTCATCGGGCGCTTTTTTATGGTCACAGAGGTTTCCTTTATATTGGTCGCCAATACCGGGGCTGGCTAGCCCCAGCGTATCGAGCGATCCCACGTGCCTACATCAATAGGCTAGAGTGAGGTGTGCCGGAATGCTACTGTCCGAAAGGACAGTGTTCGGAGACTCTGTACCTAATGCAAACGCGCCGCTTGGCGCCTACTGGGTCCTTCCTTGATCAATCTTTGATTTTCGCCCGCGCAGCGACAAACCCATGCCCAGCGCCTGAATTCGGCGAACGGGGTCAGTTGCGTCCAGCGGCTCGGTTTGTGCTCGGCCAGTCGATGCGGAAACGTGTCGCCGATATGGGCGCCCAAACCAATTGCTTGGGTGGCGTGCCACGCACGTGATGGTAAAGGAGGGCTGTCCGCTCGTAGAAACCGCGCGTATGCCAGGAGGCGCGGAATCCGAAGCGGTGAAAATCCAAGTGGTGGCAGAACTCGTGACACAGCGTGCTCAGAAACGTCCCGAACGACGTGACTTCTTTGCGCACGGCCGTGCGCATCCACACGCGTATCAGCATCGCCTGCGGATGGTAGTCGCCGAAAAGTTCCGTCGTGCAATTCCTGCTGACTCGCAAGGGCCGGGCTGCCAGCACGCGAATTTCACAGTTCGGCACCTTATAAAATTCCGCAGCGAGAGCCAGGAACTCTGCAGACGCGTCTCGCACATCCGCGCTCTTGCCTGATTTCATCGCTGATTCGATGAATCCGGCGATCGCGGCCGCTCGGCCGCCTCCCGGAAGAGCGAGCGTCCTCGTTCGGTCGCTTTCGAGGAACGCCGCCCGGTTCCGTTTACGTGGTGGAACGTCTGTAAGCATGGCCTCGTGCCCCGCCCGGCCCATGGCCAGAGTTTCAAGTATATCGTTCTAGCTTCCCCCGGGACTAAGGCGTCTTTCGCCGGGGGCGTACAGATGACGTCTAATCGATAAGGCCTTCGAGTAGAAACCCCGGTAATTTCAGGAAAATAAAGGCTCGGCAAAATTCTAATCGATAAAAGATCCGCCATATCGCCTTCTCTTTGTGTTCGCCTTTTTGCCGAAAAAGCCCGCGCACTACAGCCGCCGCTTCGCCCCAGTGGAAAATCTTTCCTTTCCGGCGCGCACCTCTTACAATGCTGCGACTCTACTCGAGCAGACACCACCAGAGATCGGACGGCGACACGATGAGCGGCTTCATCCGAGGTTCGAAGGCGTTTGGTCATAGCGGCGCGGGCCGGACTGCAGTTTGCTTCCTGTTGTTCGCCGGCGCGTTTTTGCTCTGCGCGAAGCGCGCCAATTCTCAGCAAGCGAACAGCACTCTCCACGCCATCGAACAGAATCAATTCCTGCGCGACGCTTTCCTGAATCATAAGTATTCGGAGCGCCGGTTTGGTCCGGCTCGCTGGCTGAATCGCGGAGAATCCTTCACGACGGTTGAGCCTTCGCCTGCTGGGCACGGCGCGCGCGACATCGTTCGCTACGATACAGCAAGCGGCAAGCGGGACGTACTTGTGTCTGCCTCTGACCTGGTTCCCTCCGGAACGAAGGAGCCTTTGGAGATACAGGACTACGAGTGGTCTGGGGATATGAGCCGCCTGCTCGTTTACACCAACTCAAAGCGCGTCTGGCGGCAGAATACGCGGGGCGATTACTGGGTGTTCGATCGTCGCGCTAAGACGCTGCGCAAACTCGGTGGCAAGGCTGTGCCGAGCACCCTGATGTTCGCCACGTTCTCGCCCGATGGCACCCGGGTCGCTTACGTCCACGACAACAATCTCTACGTTGAAGATGTCCGGACAGGCGCGATCACGCAGCTCACGCACGATGGCTCTCAAACAGTCATCAACGGCACGTCCGACTGGGTCTACGAGGAAGAGTTGGACATTCGCAAGGCCTTCGACTGGAGTCCCGACGGCAAGCGCATCGCGTATTGGCAATTCAATACGAGCACGGTCAAGAAGTTCGCTCTGATCTACGACGTTGGCGCTCCATACGACGTCGTCACGCATATTCCGTACCCTCAATATGGCATCTATCCGTATGTGCGGGAAATTCCCTACCCCGAGCCCGGAACGCCAAACTCCCTTGTTCGCATTGGAGTAGTGCCCGCTGCCGGCGGAGAGACGAAGTGGATGGACGTAACCGGCGACCCCGAAAAGAGTTATATCGCGAGAGTGAGTTGGGCGGGAAATTCGGATTCGCTGGTTGTCCAGCATCTGAATCGTTTGCAGAACCGGAACGACGTGATGCTGACGGATGCGAACACAGGCGGGTCTTCCATCGTATACAGCGATCGCGACGACGCATGGGTCAACGTTGTCAACGACCTCCAGTGGCTTCGCGGGGGCAAAGACTTTCTCTGGGTCAGCGAGAAGGACGGTTGGCGGCACGTTTACGTAATCTCTCGCGACGGCAAGCAAGTCCATCTCGCTACGCCGGGCTCATTCGACGTCGTCGAGGTTGCCGGCGTGGACCCGCAGGAGCAGTGGGTCTACTACATTGCGTCGCCGGACAACGCGACCCAGCGCTACCTGTATCGAAGCAAACTCGACGGGAGCGCGCCTCCCGAGCGCGTAACACCTTCTGGCCAGCCCGGCGTGCATAGCTACGACATCTCACCCGATTTTCATTGGGCCTTTCACCGTTACTCGAACGCTGATATGCCGACAATTACCGAGTTGGTCCGTTTTCCCGATCAGCAGGTCGAGCGTGTGCTCGAGGACAATGCCACGCTCAAAGGAAAACTGACGGACTTGATCACGACCTCCACCGAATACATGAAGATCGACATTGGAGGCGGCACGGTTCTCGACGCGTGGATGATCAAGCCCAAGAACTTCGATCCCACGCAAAAATACCCCGTGCTCGTGTACGTGTATGGCGAGCCCGCCGGTCAGACCGTGGAGGACCGCTGGGGCGGCGAAACGGCTCTGTTTCATCGCTTCATCGCGAACCAGGGCTATATCGTGGTGAGTTTCGACAATCACGGCACACCCGCCCCGCGCGGCCGCGAATGGCGCAAGATCGTCTACGGAGCGGTCGGCGTGCTTTCGTCGAAAGAGCAAGCCGCTGCCCTTCGCAAGTTCGAGGAGACGCATCCATTCGTGGACGCGTCACGAGTCGCGGTGTGGGGCTGGAGCGGCGGCGGCACAAACACCCTGAACCTGATGTTTCGTTCACCCGACCTCTACAAGGTGGGCATGAGCGTCGCGCCCGTTCCGGACCAGCGCCTCTACGATTCCATTTACCAGGAACGCTACATGGGTCTCCCGCAGGACAACGCAAAGGGCTACGAAGCTGCTTCGGCAATCAACTACGCCCAAGGTCTCCAGGGAGACTTGTTGATTGTCCACAGCGAGGGGGACGACAACGTCCATTATCAAGGCACAGAACTCCTCATCAATCGCCTCGTGGAACTTGGCAAGCAGTTCGATTTCATGGAATACCCCGGGCGCACACACTCGCTTTCGGAAGGACCCAACACGCACTACAACCTCTATTGTCTGCTGGCGCGCTACCTGGAGGATCATCTTCCCCCGAGCGCCGCGCACTGACACTGTGAAACGTGCGCGCTTTCCGGTTTCTCCAAGCCGTAGCGGCAGTTGACGCTCTTGCGGGAATTCCCTATACTTTGCCTTCTGATGTGGCGCGCGCGTTCCGGTTCTCGCCGGGCTTGTTCACTGCCGTCCTCCTTTTCCAAGCAGAACGGGTGAAAGGCAGAATCTGACTCGCGTTGGGCTGCATCCAAAAGCAAACCATCCGCCAATGACCGAAGCAACCTGCAAGCGCGAAATCGAGCTGGAAATTCCTGCTGAAAACGTTCAAAAGGCGGAGGACAAGGTCGCGCGCGATATAGCTCGCGTGGCCCGGGTGCCCGGATTTCGACCGGGAAAAGCCCCCGTCACGCTGATACGCCGCCGTTTCGCCGACGACATTCGCGGCGAGGTGATGCAGTCGCTCGTGCCCGAGTACCTCGAAAAGGCTCTCGACGAGAAGAAGCTTGTGCCGGTGACGCGGCCCGAGGTGGACAACGTTGAATTCAAGGAAGGCGAGCCGTTGAAGTTTCGCGCCGTCTTCGAGGTTCTTCCCGAATTCGAGCTGGGCGACTACAAGAATCTGACGGTGCAAGTCGAGGCGGCGGAAGTTGGCGACGCGCAGGTCGGCAAAATGATCGATGAAATCCGCGATCGCATGGCCACGTTCGTTCCCGTCGAAGGGCGCGCCGCCGATAACGGCGACTACGCGGTGATTAAACTGATCGGAACGCCGGTTGGCGGAGGCGAACCGGTTCAGGCGGAAGGCGTCCTCTGCCACATCGGTGCGGAAGAGACGCTCGAAGCGTTCACAGAGAATCTCCGAGGCGTTTCGCCGGGAGAGACAAAGCGCTTTCGCTCCGAATACCCAAAGGACTATCCCGACCCCAAGCTCGCGGGCAAGGCATACGACTACACGGTGGAAGTTCAGGGACTCAAAGAAAAACAGCTGCCGGAAGCGAATGACGAATTCGCAAAAGATGCCGCTGCTCAGAGTTCGGAGCTGGCCGGAGTGACGAATCTCGCGGAGCTGCGCGCGAAAATTCGCGCCGATCTCGATGCGGCAAAGGATCAACAGCAGGCCGCGCAAGCTCGCGAAAAGATTCTGGAGCTGTTGGTGCAGCGTCACGACTTCCCCGTTCCCGAAGCACTGGTGGAAAGCCAGATGGACGCGCGGCTGGAGCGCGTGGTCCGTTCGCTCGTGGCCCAGGGCGTCGATCCCCGCGCAGTGAATGTGGATTGGGTCTCGCTGCGGAAGCGCCAGCAGGAGCGCGCTCTCAGCGATGTGAAAGCCGAACTGCTGCTGGACCGGATCGCGACAGCTGAGAGTATAGAGGCGACAGACGAAGACGTCGAAAAAGAAATCGCAACGCTCGCCGGGAGGAGTGGCGAATCCGCAACTGCGATTCGCGCTCGCTTGACAAAGCAGGGTGCCCTCGCTAGGATGAAGTCGAAGTTGCGCAGCGACAAGACAATCGAGTGGCTCTACCAGAACGCCCGGATCGAGACAGCGGCCAAGAGTGAAAAGTAGGCTCGATTTGGGACTCCTCAGCGCGCGAAAAGTTTCCGAATGAGACAAACAGACCCTCCGAATCCGTACGCCACGACGCTGGTTCCTATGGTTGTCGAACAGACGAACCGCGGGGAACGCGCGTACGACATTTATTCGCGCCTGCTGAAGGATCACATTATTTTTATCGGGACGCCGATTGACGACCACGTGGCGAATCTGGTCACGGCGCAGTTGCTTTTCCTCCAGTCGGAAGACCCCGAGCACGATATCGCCTTGTACATCAATTCTCCGGGCGGTTCGATTTCCGCCGGGATGGCGATCTACGACACGATGCAGTTCGTCAAGCCCGACGTGACGACCTACTGCATTGGCCAATCCGCATCGATCGCGGCTGTTCTTCTCGCCGCAGGTCACCCGGGCAAGCGCTATGCATTGCCCAATTCCCGCGTGCTCATCCACCAACCCTGGATGTCCGGCCTTTCAGGCCAGGCCACGGACATCGATATTCATGCAAAGGAGATCATCCGCACCCGCGAAGCTCTGAACCGGTTGCTGGCTCATCACACCGGGCAGCCCGTCGAGAAGATCGAAAAAGACGTCGAGCGCGACTTCATCATGACGGCGGAACAGGCCAAGGTGTATGGCATCGTCGATGAAATCATCACCAAGCACCGGTAGCGGCGGCATGTTCGTTCCAAAGGGTTAGTAGTGAACTTGATGACGCTCTCCTTCGGATTACGATTCCATCTCACAATGCGCTATATTTCCTGTATGCTCGCGCGGTCGGTTCGAGGGGGACCTTGTCAGTGAAACGATTTACGCCGGAAGACGCCTTACGCTGTTCCTTCTGCCATAAAACGCAGGAGCAGGTGGAGAAGCTCATCAGCTCTCCATCGGAATACCCCCGATCGTACATCTGCAACGAGTGCGTGGGCGTTTGCCAGCAGATTCTCGAGGATGAAAAGCGCGAGCAGGCCGCTCCGTCGAACCGGCGGCTTCCCCGCCCTCCGGAGATCAAGGCGTTTCTCGACGGCTATGTGATCGGGCAGGAAAAAACGAAAAAGAAACTCGCTGTTGCCGTGTACAACCACTACAAGCGCATTTTCCTGAACCGGCAGCCCGGCGACATCGAGCTTTCGAAGTCGAACATTTTGCTGATTGGGCCGACGGGAACCGGCAAGACGCTTCTGGCACAGACGCTTTCCCGCATGCTCGAAGTCCCCTTCGCGATTGTTGACGCCACGACCTTAACGGAAGCAGGCTACGTTGGCGAAGACGTCGAAAATATCATTCTGAAATTGCTGCAAGCCGCCGACGGCGACGTCCAAAAGGCCCAGCAAGGCATCATATATATCGACGAAATCGACAAGATTTCCAAGAAAGACGAGAACCCCTCGATTACCCGCGACGTTTCGGGCGAGGGAGTGCAGCAAGCCCTGCTGAAGATTCTGGAGGGGACCGTGGCCAACGTTCCCCCGCAGGGAGGCCGCAAGCACCCGCACCAGGAGTTCACGCCCGTGGACACCACGAACATCCTCTTTATTTGTGGAGGGGCCTTCGTCGGTCTCGAAAAAGTGATCGAACGGCGCGTGGGGCAGAAATCATTGGGTTTCCACGTGGACACGCAGCCGACCACGCCGACGAAGCGGAATATCGAGCTCCTCGAGCAGGCCCAACCGACCGACTTGATTCGCTACGGCCTAATTCCGGAGTTCGTGGGGCGGCTACCGGTGATGGGCGTGCTCAGCGATCTCGACAAATCGGCGTTGGTTCGCATTCTCACGGAACCGAAGAACGCGCTGGTGCGTCAGTATCAGCGACTCTTCGAATTTGAAAATGTCAGGCTGCGGTTCACCGATGACGCGCTCGACACGGTAGCGGAGCTCGCATTGCAACGCAAAGTGGGAGCGCGCGGCCTGCGCATGATCCTCGAAGACCTCATGCTCGAAATGATGTACCACCTGCCCGCCCAGCGGAAGCTCCGCGATTTCGTGGTGAACGCGGATATGGTCAGGGGACGCGAAATCAACTGGAGCTTGCTCGAAAAGGCCGGCTAGAAATTGGGGATCAGAGAATCGATGTTCAATCGTGAAAAAGGCGAGTTGAAGCGCGTCCCGATGATGCCCGTTCGGGAGATGGTCATCTTCCCGGACATGATGCATCCGTTCATCGTCGGGCGGGACGCTTCCGTACACGCGCTGGAAGAGGCGCTGGCCGGAGACAAGAAGATTTTCCTTGTCACCCAGCACGACGCTTCCGTGGACGATCCCAAACCCGAGGAAATCTATCAGGTGGGAACGCTGGCGAACATCGTCCAAAGCGTGAAACTGCCCGACGGCAATATCAAGGTCCTGGTGGAAGGCTCCGAACGGGCCAAGATCGTTCAAGTCGTCAATGAGGACGGCTTCTTCCGCGCTACGGTTCGTCTCATTTCCGTAAAAGCCGAGCCCGGGCCGCAACTCGAACAGGCTCAAACGCGCGTTACTAACTTCTTCGAACAATACGTCAAGCTTTCGCAGAGTTTGAATTACGACACGATGATCGCTGCCGTGCGCGTCGAGGATCCCAGCAAGCTGGCCGATGCGATCGCCGCGAATTTGCAGGTTCCCGTCGAGGAAAAACAGGAACTGCTCGAGCTGTTCGATCCCCTCGAACGGCTGACTCGAGTGGGCGATATCCTCGAAGTCGAGATCGAAAAACTGAACGTCGATCGCTCCATCAATTCGCGCGTGAAGCGCCAGATGGAACGCGCTCAAAAAGAGTATTACCTCAACGAAAAGATGAAGGCCATCCAGAAGGAGCTTGGCCGGGGCGAGGCGAGCGACCTCGAACAGCTCAAGAAGAAGATCGAGACCTCCGGCATGCCGGAAGGACCGCGCGAAAAGGCCATGCAGGAACTTAAGCGGCTGGAAATGATGCCGCCCATGTCCGCCGAATCCACCGTTTCCCGCAACTATCTTGACTGGCTCCTGGCTGTGCCCTGGAAGAAGCGCTCGAAGGAACTGCGGGACATCAACAAGGCGGAGACGATCCTCGCGGAAGACCATTACGGCCTTGAAAAGATAAAAGAGCGGATTCTCGAGTATCTAGCCGTCCGTCAGCTCGTGAAGAACCCCAAAGGCTCGATCCTCTGCTTTCTCGGACCTCCGGGAGTCGGCAAGACCTCGCTCGCGATGTCCATCGGGCGCGCAACGGGACGCAAGTTCGTCCGCGTTTCGCTGGGCGGCGTGCGCGATGAGGCGGAAATTCGAGGACATCGCCGCACGTACATCGGCGCCCTGCCCGGTCAGATTATCCAGATGATGCGCAAGGCCGGCACCGTAAATCCGGTTTTCGTGCTGGACGAAGTGGACAAGATGTCCATGGATTTCCGCGGCGACCCGTCGGCGGCGCTGATGGAAGTGCTCGATCCGGAGCTCAACCACGCCTTCACAGACCACTACCTCGACGTCGAGTACGATCTCTCGAAGGTTATGTTTATCTGCACCGCAAACGTCCTGCATACGATTCCGCAGCCTCTGCAGGACCGGATGGAAGTGCTTCGACTACCCGGCTACACGGAGCAGGAAAAGCGTCAGATCGCGCAAAAATTCCTCATCCCGAAGCAGCTCGAAGCCACGGGCCTTACGAAAGGCAGTCTGAAGTTTGCCGATGAAGCGGTTACGCACATCATCCGGCACTACACGCACGAGGCCGGAGTTCGCAACCTCGATCGGGAGATTGCAAATATTTGCCGCAAGGTGGCGCGCAAGGTTGTGGCCGGCGGCTCGAAGTTCAACGCGGAAATCACGCGCGCGAATACGGCCGACTACCTCGGAGTCATCAAGTTCCGCGACTTCCTCGCTGAAAAGAGGAACGAAGTCGGCTTGACCACGGGCCTGGCCTGGACGGAGGTCGGCGGCGAGGTGCTCTCGACCGAAGCGACGCTTATGCAGGGCAAAGGACGCCTAACCCTTACCGGAAAGCTCGGCGACGTGATGCAGGAATCCGCGCAGGCCGGCATGAGCTATGTCCGCTCGCGAGGCCATCTGTTCGGTCTGGCCAAGGATTTCTATCGTCACCTCGATATTCACGTTCACGTGCCCGAAGGCGCGATCCCCAAGGACGGCCCTTCGGCCGGAATCACGATTTGCACGTCGATCGTCAGCGCGCTTACCCGCATTCCCGTCCGCTGCGATCTGGCCATGACCGGCGAAATCACGCTTCGCGGCAAGGTGTTGCCCATCGGCGGCGTCAAAGAAAAACTGCTTGCCGCCCATCGCCTGGGGTTGCACACTGTTCTTCTGCCCAAGGACAATGAGAAGGACCTGGCGGATATCCCGCCCGAGATCCAGGCGCAGCTCAAGATCCATTTCGTGCAATCAATGGACGAAGTCCTGCAAGTAGCGCTTGAGACGCCTTTGCCGGCTCCGAGCGAGTCGCCCGTGGAAGTCGAACCGAAGTTCGGATCGGCCGGCATCGCGCAGGACGAATTGACCAATTAGAGCCCTTCGGCCCCCCAGCTCCGTCCCCGAACAGAGTCGGCGCGCGGCCGTTGGATTTTCGGATGGTCTTGCCTGCGGCAGGCAGGTCTGTATATTCCCGTTAGTATTTTGGACGCAGTAGGCTGGTTCGGGAACGTGCCCGCCCGCGGTCCATCAAAATCAAATCTCGCTTAAAACTTAGGCTTGAGAAGGAACGATTCGATGAGTGTTAGCCTTGCAGAACTGAAAGACAAGAACATCACAGACCTGGCAAAGATCGCCAAGGAACTGAACATCCCCGGCTCGTCCGGCATGCGCAAGCAGGAGTTGATCTTTCAGATCCTCCGCGCGCAAACCGAGAAGAACGGCCTGATCTTCTCCGAAGGCGTCCTCGAGTGCCTGCCCGACGGCTTCGGCTTTCTCCGCGCGCCCGAGTACAACTACCTTCCCGGCCCGGACGACATCTACGTCTCCCCGTCGCAAATCCGCAAATTCGACTTGCGCACGGGCGACACCGTCTCCGGCCAGGTGCGCCCGCCGAAAGACGGCGAGCGCTACTTCGCCTTAATTAAAGTCGAAGCAGTCAACTTCGAAGACCCCGAGGTGGCGCGCAACAAAATTTTCTTCGACAACCTCACGCCGCTCTATCCCCAGGAACGCATCCGCTTGGAAACTACGAAGGAAAACCTGACCGGGCGCGTGCTCGACATGCTCTGCCCCATCGGCAAGGGCCAGCGCGGATTGATCGTCGCGCCGCCGCGCACCGGCAAAACCATGATGCTTCAGTCCGTCGCAAATTCCATCACGGCCAATCATCCGGAAATTGCCCTGATCGTGCTGCTGATTGACGAGCGGCCGGAAGAAGTCACCGACATGCAGCGCACCGTGAAAGGCGAAGTAGTCAGCTCCACGTTCGATGAGCCGCCGCAACGCCACATTCAGGTCGCCGAAATGGTCCTCGAAAAGGCCAAGCGCCTTGTCGAGCACAAACGCGACGTGGTGATCCTCCTCGACTCGCTGACGCGCCTGGGCCGCGCCTACAACGCCGTCACGCCGCCTTCCGGCAAAGTGCTCTCCGGCGGTATCGACGCAAACGCTTTACAGCGCCCGCGCCGCTTCTTCGCCGCAGCGCGCAACATCGAAGAGGGCGGCTCGCTCACCATCATCGCCACCGCGCTGATCGACACCGGCAGCCGCATGGACGACGTGATCTTCGAAGAGTTCAAAGGTACCGGCAACATGGAAATCAACCTCGACCGGCGCCTCGTCGACAAGCGCGTCTTCCCCACCATCGACATCAACCGCTCCGGCACGCGTAAAGACGAACTGCTGCTTCCTGCCGACGAATTGAACCGCGTGTGGGTGCTGCGCAAGGTACTCAGCCCGCTATCAACCGTCGAAGCCATGGAGTTGTTGCTCGGGCGCCTGTCAAAGACCAAGACGAACGGCGAGTTCCTCGCCTCCATGTCCAGTCCGGCGTAATCCAAGAAGGCGTCTGCCGTCCGTGCCGGGGCGTGACCTGCCTAGCTTGCCAGAGACTGCATCTCGTCCACCGGCGTCTGTCGCCGCATCGGAGGCATAGGACTCGAGTTCGGCTTCTGAAGCGGCGCGATGGTTTCCGGAGAAAAGCGCTCGGCGAGCTGGCTGCGCGCCCGGCTGATTCTCGACTTGAAAGCGCCCAGCTCAATACCCGCCACTTCGGCCGCTTCGGAGTTCGAAAGGTCGTGCAGTTCGCGCAGTTGAAAAGCCAATCGAGTCGAGGGCGAGAGATCCTTCAGCGCGTCCTCCACAAGCAGGCGCGTCTCAATGCTCGCATAAATTTGTTCGGGATCGGGACGCGAATCAACGAGCTTCGCGTCCATTGACACCTGCTCTTCCGGCGAAACGTCCTGCAGGAATAGTTCGGGGCGCGACCGTTGGCGCCGCATCTTGACCAGCGCCGCGTTCACCACAATTCGCGTGAGCCACGTCGAAAAGAGCGAGCGCCCTTCGAACGAGCTGATGTTGCGGTACGCAGAGAGCATGGCGTCCTGAACCGCGTCTTCCGCGTCCTCCTTGCTGTGGAGAAGGCGGAGCGCCAGCCGGTACAACCTGCTGCGGTAACGCTCGAACAGCGTTTCCTGCGCCTCCGCGTCGCCGCGAGTCGCGCGCCAAACCAACTGCTGCTCTGCGGCGCGTCCCGCCACGGCGAAATTGCTCTCCGGAACGGTTCGCTTCTTATCGGAGATGGGAGGAGTTGTGCCGTTGCCCGGGTAGAACGAGGGTTGACGGTTGCGGAGGGTCGTCTGAACGCTTGCGAGGCTCATTGAGATTCGCGCCTTTCTGGCTAGTTTTGATCTTGCAATGTACTGGGATTCGACGCGCGAGGACTCTCGACCAAGAGCGGGCGCCTCTTCTCCCGGCACATTGGGTTCCAAACAAATGATTCGTACTCCGTGGTTAGCGGGTTCAGGATGAAGCCGTTAGCATCTGCTGCATGAAACCATGTAGCGGTAAAAACATCGGGCCGGCTGCAATATTGACATCGCTCTCGGGCTTGTTGCGACCATCCTCGAATAACCATCGAGAGCCTTGGACACTCTCCAAAGTGCCCAGCGCGCCTGCGGGGCCTCTATCAGCTTCGCCGATGGGGCCGTCGCGCGGCTATCGCTGGAATCCATTAAACCGAGCGGCCACTTTCCTGTAAAGGCTTACGCGAAATCGTGAGGTAGGGCATGTTTGCCGGCAGGTAACCGGCCTGGCGGTTTTACACCGCTCCATTTTTGTGGTTCATATATACCCGTAACTCTGGCGATGACAATGACAGCTTCCGAAAAACTATTCACGCCGCGCGAAGCCGCTCAGGTCCTGGGAATCAGCTATCCCACGCTGAAGCAGTGGATTTATAAGCGGAAGATTCGCACAATTCAGACTCCCGGCGGCCACCACCGTATTCCTGAGAGAGAAATCGACAGGTTTCTTTACCGTGCTTCCGAGGGGCATGAGCCCGTCGAGCGACGCGCCCGTTTTCGCCGGGTCAGCGGCCGGAATCAGCTCGTCGGCCGCGTCATTGACGTGAAAATCGAGGGCCTCATGGCCCAAGTCACTCTTTCCATCGGCGGCCAGCACATCACCTCAATCATCACAGCCGATGCCGCGCGCGAGTTGCGCCTGAAGCCGGGCGACAAGGCCGCCGCCCTCATCAAGTCCACGGAAGTCATGATTTTTCGGGTTTAGCGCCCGCCGCCGGTTCTCCCAGCCGCGATTCTTTATTCCTCTACACCGACCTGTATTCGTATATATATAACGCCTAGTATGATATAGAATCGTCTAGACCGTAACGATTATGGAGACGAACAGCGTGGGCAAGTTTGGAGGCGTGCTGACCGGGATCCTCATTCTCTGTTTCGCGGCAACGCCGTCGCGAGCTCAATCGGACGCTTCCACCAACTCCGGCAATGCGGATTCGACTCTCTTGCATGGTTGGCTTGACATGGTTTCCACGACGCAGGCGCAGCAGCCCTATTGGATTACCCCCGTTGTGACCGTCACTCCGCGACTCGAACAGGAGTTCCGGTATGACGTGCAGTGGCTCCCACGAGCCGACGGGAGCGTAACGGAAAATTACGGCGCCGGAAAAGGCCTGGAATTCATACCGCTGAGAAATGTGGAAATCATTCTCAATCCTCCCCCATACGTTGTACATAACCAGCCGGCCGTTCGTGACGGTTTCGGCGACTTTCAAGCAATGATTAAGTTCCGGCTGGCCGCATCGAATGAGGAGGGCGGCAATTACATTCTCACTGCGTTCCTTGGCGTCAGCGTCCCGACAGGTCAGTTCAAGAACGGCGCGCTCAGGCCCATCATCACGCCGGCCATCGCCTACGGAAAGGGCTTTGGAGATTTCGATCTTCAGGGTACCTTCGGAATTGCGCTTCCCGTGAGCGATACGAATGTCATCGGGAGGACATATACCTGGAACGACGCCCTCCAGTACCGGCTTCATCGCAAATTCTGGCCGGAAATCGAAGTAAACTACTCCCGTTTTCAGCAGGGCAAGAACGACGGGAAGACGCAGGTGTTTCTGACGCCCGGGTTCGTCCTGGGAAAATTCGTGCTTAGGAAGCGACTGGGATTGACCATAGGCGGCGGTTTCCAGATTGCCGTAACGCACTTCAACACGTCCAACCACAACGCGATCCTCTCGGTTCGCTTCCCTTTCTAATGATGAAGAGCGTGCGCTCACGATCCGCCAACCGACATCCCGGCGAGGCGGAACTCCGCTCAAACCCATCGCGGGCACATTGCCTTCGTCAAACGAGCGCACAAAAACCCCACGCAGGCTCTCTCGCGATGGGTCTCTTTCTGACCCTTGCCTGCATTTTGACCCCAAACTGGTTGACCGGCGCTCTCCCAGCGAACGCGGACCTCACCATATCGGCGGCAATCAGCCTGAAGGACACCTTGCAGGATATTGCGCACCTCTATCATGCTGAAAATCCTAACGTCACCGTGCACCTGAATCTTGGCGCTTCCGGCACGCTGCAAAGACAAATCGAGCAGGGTGCTCCGGTGGATTTGTTCATTTCGGCGGCTCCCGAGGAAATGAACTCGCTCGAAGGGAAAAACCTCGTCATCCGAGAGACGCGAAATAATCTCGTCACAAACTCCATCGCCCTCATCACACCGAAAGGCCGGTCCGGCATCACGCATTTTCAGGACCTCGCAAATCCCGCAGTCAAGGTGATCGCCGTCGGCAATCCGCAATCGGTCCCCGCAGGCAAGTACGCGGAGGAAGTGTTGACGCACTTCGGCCTGTACGGCAGGTTGAAGCCAAAATTCGTCCTGGCGAAGGATGTGCGCGCGGTCCTGACGTATGTAGAAACTGGAAATGCCGACGCCGGAATCGTATATGAGACGGACGCGCTTACGTCGAGTTCCGTCTCGATCGTGGCCACTGCCCCGCCCGGCTCTCATGCCCCAGTGATTTATCCCGTTGCCGTCGTGGCGGGCTCGCGGAATGTTTCAGCCGCCAAATCGTTCGAGGCGTTTCTGTTTGAACCCACGGCAGCCGCCATCTTCCGCAAGTACGGCTTCAATCCAGTGTC
Organism: Candidatus Acidiferrales bacterium; assembly: GCA_035277685.1. Taxonomy (GTDB): domain Bacteria; phylum Acidobacteriota; class Terriglobia; order Acidiferrales; family UBA7541; genus Palsa-295. The sequence continues at coordinate 9,847 of DATEKA010000029.1, read as the reverse complement.
GCATTCGGGTCGACCTTCTTCGCCAACTGCGGCTCCCAGCGGCATCAGGCGGCCCTAACGGCCGGGATCAGGACGTCGGGGCCACATTCGCGACCCAACCGCAACTGTGACAGGCTGTCGCTTGGTTGGATGGGCTTCTTCTTCGTCGGTCGGAAGGCACCGGTGTCGTGAACACGGCCTATCACCTCCGGTGACCCACCCCTTACAGATGACCTCTACCCGCAAATGCCTACGAGTAGAATTGCCCGTAAACGACTGAAAACACACGCCGGAAAAATTTCTACCCGCCAAAAGATCCGTTTTTATGCCTTCGCCGTATGTTCGCCTTTTCTGTGATTTCCGGGCCGCGAATGTCTTGCATCTGCCGCCGGTCCCATCAACGACCTGTGGACAATCGCTCTTCAGTCGGTCTATGTTGCGTTCACTCAACAAGGAGGCGCGGAATGAAGGCGGTGGTCTTCTCCGAACACGGCGGGCCTGAGGTTCTCAGCTACACGGAAGTTCCCGACCCCGTCGTCGGGACAAACGAGGTGCTCGTTCGCGTGCGCGCATGCGCGCTCAACCACCTCGATTTGTGGATTCGAAAGGGTTTGCCCGGAATTTCCGTTCCGCTCCCGCACATACTCGGCAGCGACATATCAGGCGACGTCGCGCGTGTCGGGGCCGAAGTAAACGGGCTCGCAGCCGGAGAAAAGGTTCTGCTCTTGCCGGGCATCTCCTGTGGGAATTGCGCACAGTGCGCCGCAGCAAAAGAGAGCCAGTGCCGCGACTACACGCTATTCGGCTACATGGTTGACGGCGGCTATGCGGAATACGTGAAAGCGCCCGCGGGTAACGTCATTCCGATGCCTCCGAATCTTTCCTATGAAGAAGCTGCGGCCATACCTCTCGTATTCGTCACCGCGTGGCACATGCTCATCACGCGCGCGAACCTCAAGCCGGCTGAAGAAGTTCTCGTTTTGGGCGCGGGCAGCGGCGTTGGCAGCGCGGCTATTCAGATTGCGAAGGTGGCGGGAGCGCGCGTCATCGCCACCGCCAGAACCGAAGAAAAACTGGCGAAAGCCAAGGAACTCGGCGCCGACGACACCATTCTGCATTCAAAGCAGGACATCAGCGCCGAAGTGAAACGGCTGACGAACCGCCGCGGCGTGGATGTTGTGTTCGAGCACGTCGGCGAGGCCACATGGGAAAAGAGCATTCGCAGCCTGGCTGTCGGCGGCCGCCTGGTCACTTGCGGCGCGACGACCGGGTACGAAGGGAAGATCGACATCCGGTATCTATTCACGCGCCAAATTTCGATTCTCGGTTCTTATATGGGCGGCAAGGCCGAACTGCTTTCCGTGCTCGAGCTTGTTTCCCGCGGCGCGGTCCGGCCGGTGATCGACAGGATTTTTCCCCTCGCGGAGGCGGCCGATGCGCACCGGCATCTCGAAAGCCGCGAGCAATTCGGGAAAGTCGTGCTAAGGGTGGCGCCGTAAATCATCCATCGTCCCGGGTGTTGCGACTCTCGGAACAAGAGGCGCAGGCCAACGCCCGGGAGTAGCACAGCGGGCGGGACCTCCCGGCGGCAGGCGGGCAGCCAGCATCCACACGCGCCGCCTTTCACCTTGACATTCTACCTGAGCGTGTGTATCGTTCGCCTAGAATGTCTACTAAAGAACAGCAACGAATCGAACTGCTGCAAGGCACGCTCGACCTCTTAATCCTCCGAACCCTTCTGCTCGGGCCCGCCCACGGACACGCGATCGCAAGGGCCATCGAATTCCGCTCCGATGATGTCCTGCAGGTCGAGCAGGGGTCGCTTTATCCGGCGCTGCACCGGCTCATCAAGCGCGGCTGGATTTCCGTGGAGGCGGGCACGTCGGAGAACAACCGGCGGGCGAAGTTCTATAAGTTGACGCCGAAGGGACGGAAGCAATTGGCGATTGAGACGAGCAAGTGGGACAAGCTTGCCGGCGCCATCGCGCGGATCCTCCAACCGGCAAAGCAAGAGTAAAGACTGGAGTGAGGGGCGGTTGACGCATCGCGGTGAGGCATACGGATGACGCGCCGGAAACTGATGCTCGAGGAATTGGACGCGGAAATTCGCGAGCACATCGAGCACGAGACGCAGGACAACATTGGTCGCGGGATGTCGCCGCACGATGCGCGTATCGCCGCGCGGCGCAAATTCGGAAATGTGGGACGTGTCAGAGAAGACGCGCGCGCTGTCTGGACCGTCGTCTGGCTGGAGCAACTCCTGCAAGATGCGCGCTACGCCCTCCGTACGTTGCGAAAGTCTCCGGGCTTCACGGCCATCGCAGTTCTGACCCTGGCGCTTGGCATAGGAGCGAACACGGCGATTTTCAGCATCGTGTACGCCGTGCTTCTGAAGCCGCTGCCCTACCCGCATGCGGACGAGCTAGTCAGCCTAACAATGGCAGAGCCGCGGGAAGGCATTCCGTCAAATGGAACCTCGTATGACAATTTCCGCGAGTGGAGCGCGCAGAACCACGTCTTTACCGCGCTGGCGGGCATTCAAAGTCACGACCTGACTTTGAATGGACTCGGCGAGCCGGCCTCGGTAGAGACAGCCGTCGTCACACCCGAGATGTTTCGTTTGCTGGGCGTAAAGCCCTTGCTCGGACGCACCCTTCTTGCAGACGACGGCAAGAAGGGCGCATCGCCGGTGGTTGTTTTGAACGAAAACCTCTGGCGCGACCGGTTTGGCGCGAACCCGGAAGTCGTCGGAACTTCGATTAGCCTGGACAAAAGGTTCTACACGGTTGTGGGAGTGATGCCGGCGCGTTTCCGTTATCCGCCGCTAACCTCAAGCGAGCATGCGTGGATTCCGCTGGCACAAGATCCAGTGTTCGGGCCCTGGATGGACCAGCCCGACGGACATTGGCTGCGTGTGATCGCACGGATCAAAGCCGGCGTGTCGCTGGCGCAGGCACAAGCGGAGATGGACACGATCGGCGCACGGCTTGCCCAAAAGAGTCCACAAGAAAACGCGGGATGGGTAATTCGCGTCGTGCCGCTGCAGCAGCAGATGGCAGGCAACATCAAGACGGCTTTGCTCGTGCTGTTTGGATGCGTGGGGCTGGTTCTGCTGATCGCGTGCGCAAACGTCTCGAATCTGCTGCTGGCGCGAGCCACATCGCGGACGAAAGAAATCGCGTTGCGGGTGGCGCTGGGGGCCGGGCAAGCACGGATCGTGCGCCAACTGCTCACGGAGAGCGCGGTCCTGGGGCTGGCTGGCGGCATGTGCGGGGTCTTGCTCGCACATTGGGGCGTGCGCGGGATTGCTTCGATGTTGCCGGCGAATCTTCCACAAGCGCACTCGATCCGCGTCGACGGTTCGGTAATTACGTTTGCGCTGGTGCTATCGATCATGGCCGCCATGGTTTTTGGACTCGCGCCAACGCTGTTCGCAGCCAAGGCGAATTTGCAGGGGACGCTCAAGGAAGACGGGGCGCGGTCGGGCGAATCCGCAGTGCGCCGGTTCGCACGAGGGTTTCTGGCCACTGTAGAGGTTGCGCTGGCGATGATCGTTCTTGCGGGCGCCGGACTGCTGGCGCGGAGTTTCCTAACGTTGACTTCCGTAAAGCCCGGATTCGATGTTCAGAGGTTGACCTGGTCGGGGGTTCAGTTGCCGCTGTCGCAGTACTCGAAGCCCGAACAGTGGGCCGCGTTTTGCGATGAACTGCTGCGGCGATTGCGGGCGCAGCCGGGAATGCACGACACGGCTACCGGAGTGCCGTTGCCGCTCTCGGACGGATTCATCAGCCTGCATTTCGATATTGCAGGACGGCCGCCCCTGCGTCCCGGAACGCTCCGCGACGCAGACTATGCCGCGGTCAGCACGAATTATTTTGACGTGATGGGAATTCCGCTGCTGCACGGAAGGTGGTTCAACGAGCAGGATCGCGCTTCAGCCCGGCGCGTGGCGGTGATCAGCGAGACCCTCGCACAGATGTATTTTGTGAATCAGAATCCGATCGGGCACGAGCTTATCTTTGGACTTCCACCGGACACCGGAACGCCGCGCGAAATCATCGGCATAGTGGGGGACGTGCACGATGTGGGGCTGAATCAAGCGGGCCCGATGATGTACGTGCCGTTCGCGCAGTCACCGTTCTGGCTAACGGAGATCGTGGTGAAGAGCAATCTGAGCCGCGCGGGAATCGCCGCGAATGTTCGCGAGCAGATTCACGCGCTCGACAAGGACCTTCCCGTCGAGAATATCGAAGCGATGACGGAGGCCGTCGACGCTTCGGTACAACAGCCGCGTTTTCGAACGACGTTGCTCGGGTTGTTCGGAGCGATAGCGCTGGTGCTCGCGGCGGCGGGAATATATGGCGTTATGTCCTATTCCGTGTCCAGGCGCATACACGAGATTGGAATTCGCATGGCGCTGGGCGCTTCTCCGAGCAGCATTCTACGGCTGGTGCTGACCGAATCGGCGAGGTTCGTCGGAATCGGCCTCCTCGCCGGCATTGCTGCGGCCTTGTCGCTCTCGCGGCTTTTCGCGAATTTGCTTTTTGCGGTGCGGCCGACGGATCCCGCGACCTTCGCCGCAGTGGCGGCACTGCTGATCGCAGTTGCGCTGGCGGCTTCCTACTTTCCGACGCGGCGTGCGATGCGCGTCGATCCGCTGGAGGCGCTGAGGCACGAATAGCGGACGCAAGCTGCTCGCGGCGAGAGGGAGGGACAGATGAGGCGGCGGAAACGGATGATCGAGGACCTCGATGCGGAGATTCGCGAGCATATCGAGCGAGAGACGGAGGACAACATTGATCGCGGGATGTCGCCGCACGATGCGCGGATCGCCGCGCGGCGCAAATTCGGAAATGTGGGGCGAGTGCAAGAGGATACGCGCGACGTGTGGAGCATTCCCTGGCTGGAGCAGATCCTGCAGGACGCCAGATACACCCTTCGCGCCCTGCGAAGGTCTCCCGGCTTCACGATTGCGGCCGTACTGACGCTGGCGATCGGAATCGGCGCGAACGCGGCGGTTTTCAGCGTAGTCAACAGCGTTCTGCTTGAGCCTCTGCGCTATCCGAATCCGGACCAACTCGTCGCGTTGCGCCAGGCAGCCCCCGGCGCAGCGGGTCTGGCGAATTTTTCCGAAGGGCTTCCGCTTTCGCCATCGATGTACTTCACCTTTGCAGAGCATAACGGGTCATTCCAGGCGATGGGCGTGTGGTTCCCGGGCACAGCGAGCGTAACGGGATTGGCGGAACCGGAACAGGTACGGACGGTTTCGGTCAGCGACGGCGTGCTTGAGACATTCGACGTTCCACCACTGGCCGGCCGCTGGCTTTCCGCCGCCGATCAGGATCCGCACGGCTCACGGCGAGTGATGCTCAGTTACGGATACTGGCAGCAGCGCTTCGGCGGAAGCCTGTCGGCGGTGGGACGCAACATCGTGGTTGACTCACAGCCTCGCGAAATCGTGGGAGTGATGCCCCGAGGATTCCGAATCGTGAACGAGGAGCCGGAGCTGATTCTGCCGCTCGCGTTCGATCGGGCGAAACTTATCCTGGCCGGCTTTGGCTTCCAAGGAGTGGCGCGGCTCAAGCCCGGCGTGTCCGTCTCTCAAGCCGATGCCGACCTGTCGCGAATGCTCCCGATCTGGATGGATTCGTGGTCGAACGGGCCGGGAACCAATCCGCACTTCTACGATACTTGGAGAATCACGCCGCAGATTCGCCATTTGAAGGACGAGGTGGTCGGGAACGTCGCGGATATTCTGTGGGTGGTGATGGCGACGGTGGGGATCGTGATGCTAATTGCGTGCGCGAACGTTGCGAACCTCCTACTGGTGAAAGGAGAGTCGCGGCAACAGGAACTGGCGATTCGCGCGGTACTGGGCGCGCCCAAGGGCCGCATCGTCCGTGGATTGCTGGTCGAAAGCGTCATCCTGGGGCTGCTGGGCGGCGCATTAGGATTGGCGCTGGCGGGAGCCGGCTTGCGGCTGCTGATCGCAATCGGCCCTGCGAATTTGCCGAGGCTGTCGGACATCTCTTTTGGCGGCCGAGCGCTCGCGTTCACGCTGGCTCTTTCCTTGATTTCAGCCGTGCTGTTCGGGCTGATCTCGGCGCTGAAGCACGCGCGTCCGGGCGGCGCGGTGGCCCTGCGGAGTGAAAGCCGGACGGCGAGCGCAAGCCGGGAGCGGCACCGTGTGCGGAACGCACTGGTGGTAGCGCAGGTGGCGATGGCCCTGGTGCTGCTGGTGAGCGCCGGGCTGATGATTCGTACTTTTGTGGCGCTGCGAAACGTCGACCCCGGCTTCACGTCGCCGGCACAACTTCAACTCGCGCGAATCTCGATTCCAACGCAAATGGTCAAGGAACCGGTTCGAGTGCTCCGGATGCAAAACGAGATTGCCGATAGAATTCGAGCGATTCCTGGCGTGGAGTCTGTAGGATTCGGCAGCGAGATGCCGATGGAAGGATTCGAGCCCAACTGGGACACCATCGCGATCGAGGGCAGAAACGCGCGTGGCGACGCAAACCCGCCGTTGTATCTGTACGAGTACGTTTCGCCCGGCTTCTTTCGCACCGCGGGAACACGATTGATTGCCGGCCGCGACCTGACGTGGACGGATGTTTACGGGCTAAGGCAAGTGGGCCTGGTTTCCGAAAACCTGGCACGGGACGTCTGGGGCAGTCCGTCGAACGCGATCGGCAAGCGATTCCGGGAATTTTCGAGCGAACCGTGGCGCGAGGTAGTCGGTGTAGTCCAGGACGTGCGCGAAGACGGGGTCAACAAAAAGGCTCCCCAGATCGTGTACTGGCCTTCGATGGCAGCTAACCTGTATGGTCCTGGCGCGGTAGACGCCGTGCGGACCGTGACATTTGCTGTTCGCACTGAGCGTGCCGGAACGGAGGGCTTTCTCAAACAGCTGCAACGGACGGTCTGGTCGGTGAATGCGGACTTGCCGTTGGCGTCGGTGAGGACGATGCAGGATGTGTACGATGAATCGCTGGCGCAAACATCCTTCAGCCTGATAATGCTCGGAATCGCGGCGGCGATGGCGTTAACGCTCGGGATTATTGGAATCTATGGCGTGGTCTCCTACGTGCTAGGTCAGCGCCTACATGAGATCGGCATTCGTGTGGCGCTGGGAGCCGGGCCGCGCGACATCCTTCAACTGGTACTCGGACATTCCGGCAGATTGGCTGCCGCGGGAATTATCCTCGGCTTGGTGGCATCGCTCGGGCTAACTCGACTGATGGCGACGATGCTATTTGGGGTGAGCGCGACTGACCCCTTGACGCTCCTTAGTGTGTCGCTCGTGCTTATAGGCGTTTCGCTGCTCGCAGGCTATGTTCCGGCGCGAAAAGCGATGCGCGTGGATCCAATGGTTGCGCTCCGGCACGAATGAAAGTGCGGGAACAGTTGGATCTGCTTTTCTACAGGCGCTCCGCCGCGCGGCATTGACAAGGACTGCGCGGAAATGGGAGAGTCTGGGCCACTATGTCCTCATCCTATGCGTTGCTCCTCGCCTTTTTTATCGGGATACTTGCAGGACTGCGATCTCTAACGCCACCTGCCGTGACGGCGTGGGGCGCCTATGCCAAATGGTTGAAGCTGCCGGCGCCAGCTCTGTCATGGCTAGGTACGATGCCAGCGGCCATTATTTTCAGTGTCCTCGCCTTCGTCGAAATCATCAACGATAAGCTGCCAAAGACTCCTGCGCGTACCGCGCCGTCTGGGCTTGTGGTGCGAATCGTCATGGGCGGGTTTACAGGAGCATGTCTCATGGCAGCGGCGGGAGAGGAGATTCTGGGCGCAGCTTGTGGAATTGCCGGCGCGCTGGTTGGAACATATGGCGGCTACCAGGTCCGCACACGGCTGGTAAAGACTCTCGGCGTCCCCGACTACGTGATTGCAGTGCTCGAAGATTTTGTCGCCGTTGGCGGTTCATTCTGGGTAGTTTCCCGATTCTAATTCCCGGCCGGACACGTTAGATTATTTGCTGGGTTTCCCCGAGTGGCGTATGCCCTCGTCTCAACATTACGACGCAATCGTGATTGGCTCGGGCCAGGGAGGCACCCCGCTGTGCCAAGCGCTTGCCGAAGCGGGCATGCGGACAGCCCTGATCGAGCGCGAACATGTGGGCGGCACCTGCATCAACGAAGGATGCACGCCTACGAAAACGATGATAGCGAGCGGTCGAGTGGTGTATCTCGCGCGGCGCGCAGGCGACTACGGCGTAAATGTTGGCTCGATTCGAGTTTCAATGGATCGCGTGCGAAGGCGCAAAAGGGATATCGTGAAGCAGTTCCGGAGCGGAAGCGAAGCCCGAATCAAAAAGACAAAAAACCTCGATCTGATCTACGGGACGGCTGCGTTCACGGATCCGAAATCAATCGCTGTCGAGTTAAGCAAGGGCCGGAAGTGCGTACTGACCGCGGAGAAGTTTTTCATCAATGCGGGATGCCGGCCAGCCGTTCCGCCTTTAGATGGACTCGGTCAGATTCGATTCCTGAACAGCACGTCCATCATGGAACTGGCGCAGGTCCCCCGCCACCTTATCGTTCTCGGCGGCGGCTACGTGGGGCTTGAGTTCGGGCAGCTTTTTCGCCGACTCGGCAGCCGAGTGACGATCGTGCAGAGCGCGCCTCAACTGCTGGCGGGCGAGGACGCCGATGTGGCAGAGGCGGTGGCGGCAATTCTGAAGCAGGACGGAATTGAAATCCTCGTCAATACACGAGCGGAGGCGGTATCCCGTTCGCGGCCGGCAGTCTCCGTGAAGGTGCGGGCACGGGCGAAGGTTCGCAGCCTTATCGGGACGCACCTGCTTGTCGCTACAGGGCGCGTGCCGAACACCGACACGCTGAATCCCGGTGCGGCGGGTATCGCTACCGACGAACGGGGGTTCATTCGTGTCAACGAGAAACTCGAAACTAGCGTCGCGGGAATTTTTGCCCTGGGAGACATCAAGGGAGGTCCGGAGTTCACGCACATTTCGTACGACGATTTCCGGATCATCCGCACGAACGTGATTGAAAGGGGCCAGGCGACGATTTCAAATCGCATCGTGCCTTACACATTGTTCATTGATCCTCAACTAGGGCGCGTTGGGCTGACGGAACAGCAGGCGCGTGCGCAAGGCCGGGCGATCCGCGTGGCCAAGATGCCGATGAGCCACGTGGCGCGCGCGCTCGAGGTAGATGAAACGCGTGGTTTTATGAAGGCGATCGTGGACGCCACGTCCAGTCAGATACTGGGAGCTGCCGTGCTTGGAATTGAAGGAGGGGAAATCATGGCTCAAATTCAACTGGCTATGATGGGAGGGTTGCCATACACGATTCTAAAGGACGCGGTTTTCGCTCACCCCACGCTGGCGGAATCGCTGAACAACCTTTTCGCCAACTTCCAGAGTTAGACATGTTCAGATAAGCCGGGCGAGGGAATTCTCCAAAAGCTGTCCTATGCGTGCGCCGCTTTTTGCGCTGCCTGAAAACCCTTGCATTGGCAAAAAATGCGCTCAGGAGCGTTCTTTTTCTTGTTGGCGTCCGGATTCGGTCTCGAAGCGGTACACCCATAAGTGCGGTGTATTGAATGGGAATGCCCGCAAACGCAGATGTCGTCTCGCGACATAGCTCCCCCAGCCGCGAAGTTTAGGCAATAGGCCGCTGCACGCCAATCGGGTAATCCACCTAGAAGCGGCCCGTCGATTCCGCTCGAGGCGCCGTCAAAACGCAAGCGGATGGACAACATTCTCGCGCAAGGAGGGGTGTGGGAGCAGAGAATATAAAATATAAAAGGGCCGCCTCCCGTTGGTCGGGCCGTGGTATTGTCACCGGTCGCGGCAAGACCGCGAGGTCCGCTCAATCTCACCAGCCAGGACCGA
>DATEKA010000028.1:0-3383 GCA_035277685.1 Candidatus Acidiferrales bacterium | reverse complement strand
ACGCCGCAAACGACTTCCGCAAATCGAACGCTTCGAGCAGCGGCGCGCGTTCGCTCATACCAAGCCCTCGCCCGCGCCCCCGCTGATCGCCGGGATAATCGAAATCTCGCTTCTATCCGGAATGCGCGTCGCCAGCCCGGCGTCAAAACGGACGCACTCCTTGCCCACGAACAGATTGATGTGCTCCCGCACCTCGCCCTGCTCCGTCAGCATCCGGTCTCGAAGCCCAGGGCACATCGCGCACAACACCTCGAGGGCCTCCCGCAGCGTCGCGAACGAGCCCTCAACCGCAACTTCGCTGCGCCCATTCGTAAACGCCCGCAGGGGCCCCGGAATGAGGAACAAGACGGACATTAGGTTTGGTTTGCGCCTGTCAACGGCGTCTCTTTCCTCTCGCCGCGCGCGCCTTCTTCTTTCGAGCGTGGCCACTGGACCGCCTCGCCGTCCTGCCTCCGTTCACTCCAGACCCATAACACGCCGCCTTCACGCACACGATCGGCGGCAACCCCTCGACAATCAACTCCCAATTCTTCCCGTTGTCGCAGGAGCCATAAAGTCTCCCGCTGCGCGTTCCAAAGTAAATACCGGTCGGCTCAAACGAGTCGGCCGCCATTCCGTCCCGCAGCACCGTCTCGTACGAGCTCCTCTGTGGTAGGCCGCGAGACAGCGCTTCCCACGTTTCGCCCGCATTGCGCGTCCGATAAACGCGCAGATGTCCTTCCGGTGTGCAGCGAAATTCATCCGACTCTACCGGCACAACGTACACGCAGTCCGGGTCCTGCGGATGAATCAGCACGGGAAAACCGAAATCCGACGGCACGCCATGCGCGATGTCCTGCCAACTGTCGCCGCTGTTGTCGCTGCGATACAGTCCCCAGTGATTCTGCAGGAATAGCCGTTCCGGCCGCGCCGGATGAAACGCAAACTTATGCACGCACTGCCCGAAGTCCGGATATTTCTCCGGCGAAAACGTCACGCGTATTCCCTTATTCCGCGCCTGCCAGTTCTTGCCTCCATCGTCCGTGCGATAAACGCCGCCCGCCGAAACGCCCGCGTACATCCGGTCCGCGTTCACCGGATCGCAGAGAATCGTGTGCAGAGTCAGCCCGCCATTCCCGGGCATCCATCGAGGCCGGTGCGGATGATCGAACAACCCTCTCACAAGCGACCACGATTCACCGCCGTCGCGCGATTCGAACAGCGCCGCCGGATCAACGCCGCAATACATCGCTTCCGGCTGGTCCTCACGACCTGTCGCAATCTGCCAGATGTTATTCAGCGACATTCCCGACCCCGTTGGGAATCGGATCGGCGCCTCCCCCGGCGTGTGCCACGTCTTCCCGAAATCGTCGCTCGACCGCAGCACCGTTCCCCACAGCACACTGTGCGTCGAAGCCCACAGCCGGTGGCGGCCCTCGCGCCCGTCAAACGCCAGCGCGAAAACGCCGTCCCCGTGAAAATACGGCCCGCCCGCTTCCCAACGTGAACGCGATGGCGAGGCGCGCAGCAGGAACGCGCCTTTCGTCGTTCCGACCAACAGTAGCGCCTCGTCACGGCGCACGCTGATGTGGTGCACGTTGCGCAGCACTGTCGGCGGCGCCTTCTGCCCGCTCGCCGCGCCCGAAGCCCTCGACGACACGATTGTCGCGATTTGTATTGCCTCCAGCGCCGCAACGACGTCCGTCGCCCGCTGGTAACGCACCGCCGGATCTTTCGCCAGGCATCGCTGGATGATCGCATTCAACCCCGCCGGAATATTGTTCGGCAACGGCGGAGGCGGGTCATTCATCACTGCTGCGCCCAGTTCGAACGGCGTCGCCCCGCGAAAAGGCAGTTGCCCGCTCGCCGCTTCATACAGGATCACCCCGAGCGCCCATATATCGACGCGCTGATCCGGCCGCTCGCCGCGAAACTGCTCCGGCGCCATGTACGGCAGCGTCCCCGTCAACCCCGTCGCGTCCGCGATCGTTGCAATTGTCTTCGTGGCGCCGTCCGGCGCGTTCTGCTCGACGATCCGCGCCAGTCCAAAATCCAGGACCTTCACGCGGCCCTCTGCCGTGATCACCACGTTGGCGCTTTTCAAGTCCCGGTGGACGATCCCCCGCTGGTGCGCGTGCGCCAGCGCCTCTGCGATCTGCACCCCGTAACGCGTCGCCACTTCGAATGGGATTCCCAGCGCCGAAATCGCGGCGCTCAACGGCTTCCCCTCAATCAACTCCATCACGATGAAGAAGCGTCCGTTCTCTTCGCCCACTTCGTGAATGATGCAGATGTTCGGATGATTCAGCGCGCTCGCCGCGCGCGCCTCGTGCAACAGGTGCTCCCGCCCGGCCGTGCCGGCTGTCGCGCTCTCCGTCAACAGCTTGATTGCGATTTCGCGGTTGAGCAGCGGATCGCGTGCGCGATACACCACACCCATCCCCCCGCGCCCGATTTCGCTCGTAATGACGTATCGCCCGAGGCTCTCGCCGATCATCGCCCTCTCGCTCGCCGCATTCTATCAGCAGCCCGCCATCCGCGCTTCAGGGCTTGCTGTTAAGCGCCGAAGGCGCGATTGTACTTAGCCCGGCACGAGCGTGCCGGAACGAGAACGGAGAACGTCAACCATGAAAGCCGCCATCATCGGTGCCGGCTTTGTCGGCCACGCCCACATCGAAGCCCTTCGCCGCCTCGGAGTCGAAGTCGCCGGCATGCTCGGCAGCTCGCCCGAACGCACGCGCCAGCAATCTCGCGCGCTCGGCATTCCCCGCGCCTACTCTTCGCTCGACGAGCTCGCCCGCGACGCCTCTGTCGAGGCCGTCCACATCTGCACCCCAAACAATTTGCATTTCGCGGAATCCGAAGCCGCCCTCAAAGCGGGGAAACACGTCCTCTGCGAAAAGCCGCTCGCCATGAATTCACGCGAGACCGCGCGCCTCGTCGAACTCGCCCATCGTGAAAATCGCGCGGCCGCCGTCGCCCACAATCTCCGCTATTACCCCTTGTGCCAGGAAGCGCGCGCGCTCGTTCAGCGCGGAGCCATCGGTGAACCGCGCATGGTCCACGGCTCCTATCTGCAGGACTGGCTCCTCTATCCCTCCGACTGGGACTGGCGCCTCGATCCCGCCCTCGGCGGCTCAATGCGCACGGTCGCCGACATTGGCACGCACTGGCTCGACTTGATGATCTGGATCACCGGCCGCCGTGTCATCGAACTTTGCTCCGACCTCGCAACCATTGTTCCCCTCCGCGAGCGCCCGCGCGGTGCCGTCGAAACTTTCCAGGAGCGCAAGGGCGCCGATTTCAAGCGCGTGAAAATCGATACGGAAGACTACGCCTCCGTGCTCCTCCATTTTGAAGGAGGCCTCCGCGGCGCGATGACCGTCTCGCAAGTCAGCGCCGGC
>DATEKA010000027.1:0-29916 GCA_035277685.1 Candidatus Acidiferrales bacterium | reverse complement strand
CTTGTGAATCGATTCCGCGAGATGAAGGAGCTGGCTCTTCTGCTGAATCGGCGCCGCAACGCCCGCGGGTCCATCGATTTCGACCTGCCGGAGCCCGTGATCGAGTTCGACGAATCGGGCAGCATGTTGAGCATCGTCCGCAGCGTGCGCAACATCGCGCACCGGATCATCGAAGAATTCATGCTCGCGGCCAACGAAGCAATCGCGCAGTATCTCGAGCGGCGAGGCATTGCCACGCTGCATCGCGCACACGAAAAGCCCGATCCGAAGAAAGTGATCGAGTTCGAAGAACTCGCCCGCGCATTCGGCTATTCCCTGGGAGTGGAAGACCTTTCGGAGCGTCGCGTCACGGTTCGTCATGGGCGCGTCCCGCCCCCCGCTCGCGAAACGCGCCGCGGCCGCACATCCGAGGGTCGCATGCGCCCAATGAACGTCGCCTTCCCCGCGTCAGAGGAGATAGACATCCGTCCACAGCACTATCAGCGCCTGACCGGGAAGATCGCGGGCAAGCCCGAAGAGCGGATTCTTTCCTACCTCATGCTGCGCTCGCTGAAGCAGGCTCGTTATGCCGCGGACCCGCTGGGACATTTCGCGCTCGCTGCGGACGAATACACTCACTTCACCTCCCCCATTCGCCGCTATCCCGACCTGATCGTTCACCGCACGCTGAAGTGGGCGCTCGAAAATCCATCTGCGGGGACACCGCATGCCGTTGCATCTCGCGGGGACTCTTCCGCAAAGGAGAAGCAGGTTGCGACGCTCGGCCCGTACCGGCATGTTGAGCTTCAAGAGATCGCGGCGGAAACATCCGAGTCGGAGCGCGCAGCCGAATCCGCCGAGCGGGAACTCATGGACTGGAAAACCGCGCAGTTCATGGAGAGCCGTTTGGGCGAGGAGTACGATGCGCTCATCATCTCCGTGCAGAAATTCGGGTTCTTCGTCGAACTGATCGAACTGTTCGTGGAAGGCCTCGTTAGCATCGATCATCTCGAGGAAACGACGGGCCAGCGTTGCGTTTATCGCGAACGCGACCACTCGATCGTTACGGAGCCTCATCGCGGCGCTCGTGGCAGCGCGCAGCGCCGGACGTTTTCGCTGGGCGACCGGGTTCGGGTGCGAGCGGAGCGAATCGACCCCTTCCGCCACCGCGTGGAATTTGCTCTCGCCTGAAGCAGTGGTCATTATTCTCTCGATGGAGGCAGGAATGAAACCTGTTGTCGGACTCATAGGACTCGGACTAATGGGCAAGCCGATGGGGCGGAATTTCCTGAAAGCCGGATTCCCGCTCGTGGTCTGGAATCGGACCGGGAACCGTGCAGACGAGTTGGTGCGCGAAGGAGCAAAGTGGGCGGCCAGTCCGCGCGAGACGGCCTCGCAAGCGGATGCGCTGATTACGATCGTGAGCGACCCGCCCGCGGTCGAACAGGTTCTATGGGGCGACGCGGGCGCCCTCGAGGGGCTCCGCCGCGGCAGCGTTTACATCGATTCGAGCACCGTTTCGCCCGACTTGGCGCGGCGAGCGGCAAACGCCTGCTCCGAACGAGGCGTCGATTATCTCGACGCTCCGGTTACTGGGGGGACCTGGGGCGCGGAAAAGGGCGAGCTCGTATTCATGATTGGCGGAAGCCAGCAGACGCTCGATCGCGTCAAACCGGTGTTCGAAGCAGTCGGGAAGCGTTTTTTTCTTCTCGGACCGAACGGCGCGGGACAAACCGTGAAGCTCGCGATGAACCTGCTCCTTGCGCTGCAGGTGGAAGCTCTGGCTGAATCGCTTGCAATTGTCACCAAGGCCGGCGTGCCAGGCGAGCGCCTCATCGAAGTGATGCAATCCAGCATGGCGCGCGCCGCCGTGCTCGACGTCAAAGCGCCTTTCATGCTGAAGAACGATTACCCGCCGAGTTTTCCCTTGCGGCTGATGCACAAAGACGTGCGGCTCGCTGTCGAGCTCGCGAAGAAAGAAGGCGTGCGCATCCCGGCAGGCGAGGCCGCTTACGCGACCTATAGCGCGGTGAAAGATGCGGCGAGGGAAGACCTCGACTATGCCGCAGTCGCTCGTTTCTGGAAGTAGGTCCGCAACTCGACTAGCCCGCGACGCCCCGCACCTTCGCGCCCGCCGGAAAATAGGCGAGCGGCAGGTCGCGCGACGTGCGCAAGCCCGCCGGCGCCGCAACAATCGCGGGGATGGCGTTGACGACGATCGCGGCAGTCGCCACGTCTCCATGCGTTCCGCCGGGGATCACGAGCGACAAGTTCGGCTCGCCCTTCAGCTCGATTGTGTCCGCCGGATTCTTGGCTCCGACGAACATTTGCAGCTCCAGATAAACCTTCTCTTCTCCCCGCAAAGTGCCGCGCGCGATCTGATGAACTCCGGCAACCTGACCGGCTGCGACTTCCAGGAATTCCGTCTTTACGGTTTCTTGGGCCATGACCGGCTGAATGGTCTCCGTCACCGCGTCAATTTCGAAGCCCAGCCCGTCGGCCACCATGGCGACTGATTCGGGCAACCCGTGGTGCTTGATGACTCCCGCATTCACTTGCGCCTGAAATTCCTGCGGCGTCATGCCCGCGCCGATTTTCTTCTGTAACGGCAATCGGCGCTTCGAAGCGTCCACGACGCGCATGGCGCGCGCGGAATCCACGCGCTGCGCCACCGCGCTCAGCGTCAGCACCAGCTTGTCGAGCACAAATCCCGGATTGACGCCCGTTCCCACCAGCGCGACTCCCTCATCCTTGGCCGCGGCGTCCAGTTTTTGTGACAAATCCGGGTGTTTGCGGAACGGGTAGGCTAGCTCCTCACAGGTGGAGACGACACAACAGCCGGCGGCAACACATTCGAGAAGCTGATCCATCACTTTTGCTAGATATGACGAGGTCGAGTGGACCACCACGTCCACCGGGCTCTCAAGCGCCGTTTTCGCATCGGCAACAACGCCGAGCCCCCACGGCGCATCCGGCGCGCCAACAATTTCGCCCAGGTCGCGTCCCGCTTTTGCCGGGTCGCTATCGATTGCTCCAACGATCTCAACCTCCGACTTTTGCCGCAGCAGGCGCACTATGGATGCACCAATTGGCCCCACTCCAAACTGCACCACCCGTATTTTTTTCACAGTTAGCTTTTCCTCGGGAAAGAGTAATTGCCCGGCTACCTAGCCTGAATTCCTCAGCCGAATCGAAGAGCCATGGTATCGGCTCAAACTGCCTTAGCGCAAGTCCAACCAGGGGATGCCGCGTTCCGTTGTTGGAAGCGCGGAATTCAAGGACGTCCCGATACCGGTGCTTCATAGCGCGCCCGGAAGTCCGCCGGCAAGCCTTTCTCGTAGAGCCATGTGCGAAAGAACTCCCCCAGGTCTTTTCCGCACCTCTGTTCAATCGCCGAGCGCATGTCGTCGAACCCCACTTCCTGGCCCCGCAAGAGCGAAACAAGATCCCTCAGGGCTTTGCGAACCGGTGTTTCGCCGCACGTGTCTTCCAGATTCACGTACATCAGCGCGGCTTTGGCAAGGGCAATCGCACGCTGTGGGCGCGGATCAGTCAGCATGGTGACCCCGAGCGGCTTCTCTTGCCCATCCTTCGCGGCATTTTCGTATTGGCTCAAGTAATGCTCAATCCGTTGACGCCGGCCCGCCGCGCCTTCCCTCGCTTCGTCCATCACGATCGTCGCGTATTCCGGCAGCCCTTCTCCGATGCCGAGCGATGCATCGGCGCTCGGATACATCTGATCGCGGAACCAGTTGTACGCCAGCGCGTGCGACACGTTTTCGACGAATGCATCGCTCGCAATCCCAAGCGCGAGCGTCGCTTCGTTCACCAGCGCCCCTCCCGGGAACGACACCTCAGCAGGGCCATTCCCCGCAGCCAGCGGCGAAGTCAAGTTCGGCGCTTCAACGATGTGGGGAGCGCCGATTCCGGAATCGAGTGGGCCGAAATCATTCTCCAGGGTTGCCCATGCCGCGGAAATGCGCTGCGGCGTCGAACCAAGATTCTCGCGCAACGGATGAAGCGTCCAGAACACTACGCCTGCTGCCCCTTCGCCCGCGCGAGTCTCGACGTAGCGTCCCGCTACCACAAATGGCGCCAGATCGTCTTTCCGGAGTTGGAACTCATATTCTGTGTTAGCCGGACCTCTGGCGCGGCGCACCATTTTCCCCCGCGCCATAACAAGGAAAGCCGAAGGAACCACCACCGAGTACGTCATCTTGTCCGGACGCCGGGGATAGGGCGACATGAAATGGCGCGGCGGTTGCGGCAGCGCGACCCAACCGCTAGAACCGAGATGAAAAGCCTCGTCGCCAATCGTGATTCGCGAGCCGAAATCCTGCGGAGACTTCAGTAGATAGTCGAACTCCAGGTCATGTGCAGCGCCTCGCGCCCACGGCTGCTCGAAGGCAATCCGCCGCGTGTGCGGATGATCAGGGCGGTACTCCTCCGGGAGTTCGGACAAATCCGCGGGGCGGCCGTCCAATTCCGCGCGCAGATCCGCGCGTCCGAATGCCCGGGCTTCCGGCAGATTCACATCCACGAACGGCAGTTCCGTTGTACCCGTGTTCTTCAGCGTGTATCGCTCGCGAATGCGCACAGCGCTCGGAGAATTGGAGACAAACTGGATGGTGCGCGACTCGCGTATCGCCTTATACCCTGGCGCGAGCGGCACGGCGCATCCCGACGTCAAGAGCGCGCCAAGAAGGGCGCACAACGCGGCGCGGTTTTGACCTGGACGGGCGCGATACAAAGCGAAACGATTTTACCGGGGCGCACGCGGAATCGAAAAGCGAAAGTCAAATAGGCCTTCGCAAAATTCGTACAGTTTGGGAGGCCGGCGGGTTCAGTTGGGCGAGAAACGGTCTGCCGGGGGACCGGCTCCGGGAGTCGGAGAATTGGAGATCGGTCCGCTTCGCCGTGTGCCGCTAGGCCCTGAACCCCACAAATAGGTGGGTGCCCAGCGCCTGCTTTCAGGCTTCCCCAGCCGGAGCCGGGGCGTGCGCAAGGGCAGGACGACGCGAGCTCCCTGGGATCCAGTGTTGGTTCAAATAGGCTTTCGCAACAAGCACCTGCGTCGCAGGCCGCCTCCGCCGTCAATTCTAACAGCAGTCCCGCAAGCGGAAGCGAAGTTTGGACCATCTTGAGCCAGGGTTAATCTAGGGTCCGAATGTAAGCGACGATTTGCCAGCGCCGCTGGGCAGAGAGGCCAGACCAGGAAGGCATGCCGCGCGCAAGGTTCCCGTTGCGCAGCAACCATTCGATTTCTCCCGGCGTGGCCCGCTGAACGTCGGGTGCGCGCAGGTCCGCGGCTTTACTGCTTCCGCGGCCATCGTGGCCGTGACACTCCGCACAGTGCTGGCGAAAGAGTTTCGCGCCAGCGAGAATCGCGTCCGGATTGTTTTGATAAGGATTCTGCTGAGTACGGGCGCTGAGGGGAGCTCGGGCGATTGCAGCGAGGACGCCGCGCGAGTCATGTTCCCACTGTTTCGCGGCGCCAACCGCCGCAACGGAGCCGGCAAGCGCGATTACGAGTAGCACACCCGAGCGAATTTTCATCGGAAGAGGCTCCGCAGGTGAGACCCGAGCCGGGGAATTTCGTAGGAAAGCCCCCAGCGAAGGATGAAGCGGTGGCTGTCGCCGTTGAGGCCGAAGCCGGGGGAAGCGCGGAAGGTCGCGCCGTTCGGCAACTGCCAGCCGAGGATTGCCGCTCCATAGTGCGACGTGCCGGCCGTCGAGAGATTCCGGGTGTCGCCTAGCCCGCCATAGAATTCGGCGCCGACCAGAAAATTCTCAGCACAGAAACTGCACCAGCGCGGAGACGCGGCCAGAGCCAGCGGACGGCTGGCACCCACCGCATAGCCGAACTCATACGGATCGTGGCCGAGATTACGCTCGGTGATGAAGTCCTCCGAGACGTTCCACCCCTTGAAATCACTAGAAAGAACTAGCTTCGCTTCAAGCTCGTGATTGCGGCCGGCGCGCAGACCGGGGTTGGGAGGAGCGTAGTCGGATCCGTTGTCCGAGCCGACCACCTCGGTCATGGCCTTATCGGCTTCGTTGATGTTCTCGTACTCGATGTAGATCAGCGGATTGATCCAGTATTCGCGCATGAGCGGACGGAAGCGATTCTCCCAGCGGAAGCCGGTGAAGACGGAGCTATCGCCGAAGGTTGATTGTCCGTCGAGGTAGAACTCAGATGTCCACCAGGCCTTGACGCCGTACTCGAACTCCGTGGAGGCAGCCAGATAGGAATTGCCGGCGCGCTGCGTGCCGAAAACAGGGTTGAATTCGATCTCGAGGTTACCGGGCTCTTCCAGGTGGTGCGAGTAGGTGACGAAGTAAGGCGGCTCCTGAGCGCTGCCACGGAGCGGCAAGAGCAAGACCACAGCGGCGAGAATACCGAAGGCGCAGAGTTTCCAGGGCGCGGACAAGAGCTTTTCTCCAGTTGACTAGTTGTAATTCAGTATCAACAAGCACAGGAACCGTAACCTAGATGACCAGTCTATGTCAAGAAATAGATGAAAATTTGTATCAACTAGCGCGTCGACCGAAGCTCTCAATGGGCTCAATTTGAAGCATTTAGGCTCCAGAGAATCTCTCTGAGGCCCAGACATGGCGTAACGTCCGGTTAGAAGTGGAAGCCGAGATCAGCTGTCATGGCACGCGGGGTGACGTAATGCGTGCCGCTGAACGTCGAGAGGAAGCTGTAGAGCGCCACCTTGTTGGTCACGTTGATGGCAGTCATGCGGAGGCTCCACAGGTAGCGGTCGCTGCGAAAGAGGTTGTCGTCCCGGCGAGATCGACTGGTCCGCCATCGGAAAAGGGCACCGCGCCAGCGACGAGGCCGCTATCGTACCGCCAGTTGAAGCCCACCCATGGCGCCGTCTTCCAGGGCTGGCCCTAGACCTGGAGGACGTCGCCGTCGCGGGCAACGAGCATGTAAAGGACCGGATTCACGAAGAAGCCAAGAAGCAGCGGCGAGATCAGCCCGCCGACGATGACAATGGCGAACGGCTTCTGCGTGTCGGAGCCGATGCCGGTCGAGAGCGCCGCTGGCAAGAGGCCCAGGCAGGCGACCAGCGCCGTCATCATAATCGGCCTGAGGCGGAGCAGGGCGGCTTCGTGCGTGGCGGTGCGGATGTCCTTACCTTCCTGGCGGAGCTTGTTGATAAACGAAACGAGAATGACGGCCATTTCCGTGGAGACCCCGAGCAGCGCAAGCAATCCCAGAACCGAAGAGACGCTCAAGGGAGTGTGGCTCAGCTTGAGGGCAAGGAGAGCGCCGACAGGCTCGGTCATTACGACTCCCGCGGCGATGGCAACGGGGAATTTGAAGTTTCCATAGAGGGCGAACAGAATGAGGAAAATCAGGACGAGAGCCAGAGGCCCGATGACCTCCAGCTGTTTTTTCGCAGCCAGGAACTCGGAGTATTCGCCGCCCCAGGCGACACGGTAGCCGGGAGGCAACGTGCGGACGATATCGGCGATGGCGCGCTGGCCGTCGGCGATAGTACCGGCCAGATCGCGGCCCTCGATGCCGAACTGCACTCCGATATAACGCGAATTGTTCTCACGATAAATGAAGGAGGCTCCGCTGGCCTCGTGGATGTTGGCCAGCTCGCGAAGCGGAATTTGCTGGCCGGCGGGAGTGCCGACAAGAAGATTCCCGATCTCCTGCGCGTTTTCCCGGAATCGCGGCTCCATGCGCACGACGAGATCGAACAGCTTTTCTCCCTGGATAACCTGCGTGGCGGCCTTTCCGCCGACAGCGGCTTCGACGATGGCCTCGACGTCGGCGACATTGATGCCATAGCGGGCGATTTTATCGCGATCAACGTCAATGAGCAGGCTCGGCTGGCCGAGTTCGCGAACGACGGTCAGTTCGGTGAAACCAGTCACGCGCGAGAGCCGCCGCTTGATCTCGAGGGCGTTCGATTGAAGAACGTTTAGGTCGGGGCCATAGATTTTAACGGCGAGTGCGCTCTTGAGGCCGGTCAGGGCTTCGTCAACCGCGTCTTCAGCGGGCTGCGTATAGTTGAAAATGATGCCGGGGAAAGCTTGCAGCCGCTTCTGAAGATCTTGGACGAGTTCGGCTTTCGTGTGGAAACTGCTCTTCTGCCACGACGCGTCTTTGTAGGGTTTGAGGCCGACATAAAACTCGCAATTGAAAAAGCCGGTGGGGTCCGTGCCGTCGTCGGGGCGGCCCAGCTCGGAGCCGACGTCGGTGACCTGCGGATACTTCATCAGGATGTCGCGAATTTGAGGCGCAATCTTGGAAGCTTCGTCGAATGAAATCGTGTACGGCATCGTCGCGCGCACCCAGAGAGCGCCCTCGTCGAGGTGCGGCATGAACTCGCCGCCAATGAAGGGGATGAGCAGGAGAGTTCCGCAAAAAATCGCGGTGGCCATGATCAATGTGGTTCTCGGATGGTCCAGGCACCAGGTGAGTTCGCCCGCGTAGGTTTTCCGGATCCATTCGAACGGCTTGTTGACGTGCTCGCGCACGCCCTTCTGGAACCAATAGGAACACATCACCGGTACGAAGGTCAGGGTGAAAAGCAGGGCGCCCACCAGAGCGATCGACATCGTGTCGGCCATGGGGTGGAAGAGTTTGCCGGACGGGCCGCTGAGAGCATAAATGGGGATGTAGCCGGCGATGATCACGGCGATGGAATAAAAAATGGGGCGATCGACATCGTGGGCCGCGGCCAGTATCACTTCGTTGACGCTGTAGTTCGTTCCTTCGCGCAGGCCCAGCTCGCGATAAATATTTTCGACCATCACGAGCGTGCCGTCGATGATGATGCCGAAGTCGATCGCGCCGATGGAAAGCAGGTTGGCGGGAATGCCTTGCGCGTGTAGAAAAATAAAGGAAAACAGCAGCGCCAGCGGAATCGTCAAAGCGACGATCACCGCAGCGCGCACACTGACCAGAAAGAAAATCAGAACGATAAGGACAAGCGCCATCCCGCGCAGGAGATTGCCTTCCACGGTATCGGTGGTAAGACGGACAAGATCGCTGCGATCGTAAAAGGGCCGAACGCGTATATCCTTGGGCAGGATCTGATCGTTCAGCTCCTTCGTTTTTTCCTCGACGCCCTGAAGAACATTTTGCGTCTGCTCGCCGCGGCGCATCATAATCACGCCCTCGACAGCGTCGTCCGTCTTGTTGAAGCCGAACTCGCCGAGACGCGGCGCGTGTCCAATCGTCACATCGCCGACGTCGCGAATGTGCACGGGTACGCCGTTCTGGCTGCCCACGATGATGTTGCCGATGTCCTTCGTGTCCCGAATCAGGCCGATGCCGCGAACGTAGTAGAACTGGCCGCCCTGCGAATAGAACCCCCCGCCCGCGTTCGCATTGTTGATGGAGAGTTGCTGCACCACCTGCGGAACGGTGATGTGGTAGCTGTACAGTTTTGCCGGATCGAGCAGAACCTGATACTGCATCACCGTGCCGCCGAATCCCGAGTCGTCGGCCACGCCGCGCACCTGCTTGTATTCGCGCTCGACCACCCAGTCTTCCCAGGTCTTGAGTTCCTGCGGCGAACGGTCCGGGCTCTGCATGACGTACCGATATACCAGGCCGGAGGGACTGGCGAGCGGCGAGAGCGACGGCGTGACGCCGGACGGATATTGCACTTCGCTCAAGCGTTGGAACACCACTTCGCGCGCCCAGTAATCGTCCGTATCTTCATCGAAAGTCAGAATTACGTCGGACAAACCGTAGAGCGAAATCGAGCGCTGCACCTGCATCTTGGGGACGCCGTTCATCTCGATTTCTGTCGGCAGCGTGACGAGGCGCTCGACCTCCTCGGCGGCGTGGCCAGGCCATTGCGTGATGATTTCCACCATGGGCGGCGAGAGGTCGGGATACGCGTCTACCGGCATATTCTTAAACGCGACGGCGCCGCCGACCGCGATCGCCGCTGTCATGATGAGGATGAGAAAACGCTGCCGCAGAGCCGCCTGGACAATGCGATGGATCATGCCCGGCCGTCCCTAGTGCTGCAACGAATTCGCGAATTGAAGGAACAAGCTTCCGTCTGCGACAACGGTTTCTCCTGGTGAAAGGCCGCTGAGAACCTGAGTTTTGCCGGCTTCCGTCTGGCCGATCCGAACCTGCCGGCGCCCGAATTGACCCGGCGAGGACTCGACGTAAACGAACGGCTCGTTCTCGTCGTTGCGAAGAATTGCCGCGTCCGGAACTGCCAGCGCGTCTCGAATCGTTCCCGCTGTCACGGTCACGTTGACGTACATATCCCGCTTCAGCTTGTCGCCGGGATTGTCCACCACGATGCGCGCCTGGAGCGTTCGCGTGTTCGGGTCCAGCGCGGGCGAGACATAGGAAATTCTTCCGTGGAAGGTTTGCGGATATGCGTCCGTCTGGACGATGACAATGTCGCCGGTGCGCACATAGGAGAGATCGGCCTGATACACGTTCGCCAGGACCCACACTGTGCTCGTGTCCGAAATTGTAAAGGCCTGCGTTGCGCCAGCCTGAAGTACCTGGCCAGGAGCGACCAACCGCTCGACCACTTCGCCGCTCATCGGAGCGAGCAGCGGGATTTGCCCGAACGCAGAGGGCTGCCTGGCCAGGGCGTCGGGGTCCTTGATCCCCAGAACCTTTATGCCCTGCGCGGCGGCGTTCAAGTCGGCTTGGGCCTGGACTTGGCCGGATTCCGCCTGGAGCAGGTCGCGCTGAGCGATGGCGTGATGCGCGTAGAGGTCCTGCGCCCGCTTGTAATTTTCGGCAGCGACGTGCAGCGTGTCGCGCGCCTTCAGATAGCCGGCGAGCAATTGGGAATAGTCGGGGCTGCTGACTTCGAGCAGAGGCTCGCCCTGCCGTACGTGTTCGCCGGGAACCGCCAGGATGCGGCTGACCGGGCCGCCAACCTGGGTGATGACGGGCGTCGTTTTGAAAGCGTTGAAGGCAACCGAGCCGGTGAGCTTCAGACTGCGCGTCAGCTTTGACGGTCCCACCGTAACCAACTGCACGTGCGACATCTGGTCGGCAGGAATGGAAAAGAGCGTGGGCGTATCGGACGCGTTGCCCTTGGAGTAGGAGGTCATGCCCGTGCCCCTGTCGCCGGAGCCACAGCTGGACAGCGGAACGGCGAGGGCGATGGCTATGACTGCTATTGCGCACCCGCCAACGCGTCCACGAAAATGAGCGCGAAGAAGTTTCATGGAAGGCTCCTGGTCCCGACGGCCTCGCGAAGCTGTTCGAGAGAAAGCAGGTAATTGGCCAGCGCCTGGCGATAAGCGAGCTGCGTCGAGCGGTAGCTGCGTTCGGCATCTAGATAATCGAGAAGGCTGGCCGCGCCACGCTGGTACGCGTATTGGCTGATGTCGCGGTCTTCTTTCGCCTCGTTCAGGTAGCCGCCGCGAAACAGCGACAGAATTTTGTCGTTCGACTGAAGGCCTTCGAAGGCGTCGCGAACGTCTGTGAGGGTCTGATTCTGCGCGGCTTCTTCCTGTTCCTGCGCTTGTGCTATGGCCCAGTGAGCGCGAGCGATTTCACCCTGGTTCCGGTCAAAGAGCGGGATTTGGATACTGCCGAAAAGAGATGTGGTATTGAGCGCGCTCAGATGCGTGTAATTGATTTGGGCCGTGACGTCGCGTTTGCCGTTTGCCTTCTGAAGCTGATACTGGCTGTTCGCCGCCGTAACTCCCTGCCGCGCCGCGCGAAAGTCGGGACGCAACCGCAGAGCCTTCGCTTGCAGGTCCTCCAGATTCAACTTCAGCGGCTGATAGTCGAAATCGCCGGCCACGTCGTAGTCGGCCGGGACCGCTTCGTAACCGAGCAACTGCCGTAAATCGGAGAGGCCCTGCGCCCTGGCGAGCTCCGCCTGCGAGACGTCCGTTTGAAATTGCAGCAGTTGAAGTTTGATCTTGAGGTAGTCGTCTTCGCTGATATCGCCGGCCTTATAGCGCGTCTCGCTGATGTCCACCGTGTCCTGAAAACTTTTCAGGTCTTCCTGCGCGAACTGCAGGGTCGATTCAGCGAACTGCACGTTGATGAATTGCGAAGCAGTCTGAAACGTCAGCGTGCGTTCGTTGTCCGTCACGAGCGAGCGGGTTTGCGCCGTGACGTCGCGGGCCGCCTGCAAGCGGTGCTGGCGTTTCTTGCCGCGCTCGAAAAGATAACTGACGCCCAGGTCGAACTGCGCCGTGTTGTTGATGTAATCGGCGCTGAACTGGCTGGGTTGGAAGAAAGGCAGAAACTGCGCGTCCGTCACCAGGACCGGATTTGGACGCAGGTTCGCCGTAGTCTCTTCGGCTTCGCTTTGCTGAATCGTTGTGCGCGCCGCCAGCAGATTGTGGTTGTGCTCCAACGCCAGTTGAATGGCCTGGTCAAGGCCGATTTTCGATGGTGCCTGCGTCTGCCCGGACGCGGACGAAGGGAAGGCGAGCGCGCCAAGCCCGAGAGCTACGACCGTAATTGCGATGCCAACACGTTGTGCGGACATATCTTTTTGCACCTTCAATTGAAGAAAGAAATGAGAACGGGCGCCCACACACAGCGGCGCAAATACAAAGCGGGGACTTTTAGACGGCAGGAGGTGCGCGGGCGGGCACCCGTGCGATCACGGGAGTCTGCGCTACGGCGAATTCCTGAGGCTCAGGCTGTTCGCCGACGGGAACGAAGTACGGGATCGCGCAATCGCAGGAAACGGCGTTGTCGATCGGTTGGTGATTCAGGTGGCAGATCGCGCAGCTTGCTTCCGATGTACGTTCGTGGGTGTGCCAAATGGCGCCCAGCGTGGTCGCAAACACCACCACCAGGATCGCCGCTGCGACCAAAAGCAGCCGGATTGATCTTCGACTCGGCAAGGCCGGCGTGGCTTTCATGCGCTCCAGAGGCGCACCCACCGAATGTACAGTAGATGCACCGAAGTGGAAAGCGGTTACCCTCGCCCGGTGCCCAAAAGCGGCATCCGGCTCAATTCGAGCGTTCGAGGGCCTTCTCCACCATTCCCACGCATTTCTCGACGCGCTTGCGCAATGGTTCCTCAATCTGCTTCTGACGCTCGCGAAGAGTGAACATTTCGTCCGCGATATTCAGCGCAGCCAGGACCGCTACTTTCAGCGAGTCTGCGATTTGCGCCGCTTCGGCGACATCATGCATCTTTCCGTCCACGTAAGCAGCCAGCTCGCGCAAGTATTCGTCGCTCTGCCCCGAATTGACATTGTAGGACTGATCGTAGATCTGAATTCTCATGGATTGCTCCCGGCTGATTCGCCATTGTGGTCCATTCGATGGGCTGAAGCGGCCGGCTTGCTCCGTTTGGCGATGACCATCGTCTCTCCATTTACCTGAACGTCGTTCGTCTGAGGCGTTGCTTTTTGAAGCGGCTATGCAGCGGCCGGTTTCATTGCTTCAGGGCAGCCTATTGTCTCACGGGAGAGAAGGAAGCGTATCTCCGCTCGCCTCGTGCTGTTCGCTTGTGCTCCCGCGCGACGACAGATCGGCGCCTTTGGCTTCTTTGCCCACAGCGGTCACAACCGCAACTAAGACCGCCACAATCAGGACAGTCCACGCAAGCACGGGCGCTAAATTGCCCCCGAAGCGCTTCTCAGCGAACCTTGCCTGCAACACGGCGTTCCACGATGATGCCAGGTTCCCCAATTGATACGCGAAGCCGGGAAACGTGGCGCGCACCGCAGGGGGCGAGAGCTCGTTCAGGTGCGCGGGAATTACGCCCCAGGCGCCCTGCACCATGAACTGCATCAGGAAACCTCCCAGGGCGAACACCGCCGCTGAGTGTGCATAGGCCCACAGCGGTATGGCCGGAATCGCGAGAAGAGCTGCTACAACGATCGCGCGCCGGCGGCCGATCTTTTCCGACCACGTCCCGAAAACGATTCCGCCAAACAATGCCCCGATGTTGTAGATAACCGCTATTAACCCGACCACCCCCGCCGAGAAAGCATGGTTCTTCTGCAGAAAAGTCGGATAGAGGTCCTGCGTTCCGTGGCTGAACGAATTGAATCCGAACATCAAAACGACAAGAAAGAGAAAGCTTCCGAGGTATTTCCAGATGTCGCGCCCGAGATGCAGTTCTGCGCCACGTGATGCCCTCCCGTCCAGCCAGGCCGGCGACTCTTTCACGCGCGTCGCGATCAAATAAACGACCGGCAGCGCAGGCAGCGCGCCGATTACGAACATGCCTCGCCAGCCGACGAATCGGAAGAGCGTTCCATAAACAAGCGCGGCAAAGAGATAGCCAACCACATAGCCTTCCTGCAGCAGGCCGGAGAAGAATCCGCGCCCTTCGGCAGGCAGCGTTTCGAACGCGAGCGCGGCGCCTACGCCCCATTCGCCTCCCATCGCCACGCCGAACAGCGCTCGGATGATCAGGAAGCTGTGCAGCGACGGCGCGAAGCCCGAAGCCAGCTCGAAGAACGAATAGCAAACGATGTTTGTGAGCAGCGCGGGACGCCGCCCGTGGCGGTCGGCCAACAATCCGAAGATGAACGCGCCGATCGGACGCATCGCCAGCGTGACGAAGATCGCTTCCGCCACCGCCGATATGCGCGCGCTGAATTGCGTTGCAATCGCGCTTACGCAGAACACCAGGATGAAGAAATCGAACGCGTCGAGTGACCAACCCAGCACCGAGGCCAGGAACGTGGTGCGCTGCTCTCGTGTGAGGCGGCGGAATTGACCGATGAATCCCCGCCTTGTTTTTGACGGAGGCTGCACAGGAGTGGCCCCGCTCATCGGTACGCGCCCTGCGCCCGAATGGACTTGGGATCGAGGATCGCGTCGGTGACACGCGCGGCCTGCACCATTTCTGCGACGTCATGGACGCGAACGATGTGCGCGCCCCCCACGATACTCGCCGCGACCGTCGCCGCCGTGCCCCACGCGCGGTTCACTGCCGGTGCGCCATCGAGCGCGCGGCCGATGAAGGTCTTTCGCGACGTTCCTATGAGCACAGGATAGCCCAGACGCGCTAGCTCGCGCAGGCGCGCCAGCACTTCATAGTTTTGCGGGTAGCTCTTACCAAAACCGATGCCGGGATCGATGACGATCTGCGATTTGGAGACTCCCTCTCGCCGGGCGGCGGCTATCGAGCGGCGCAAGCCCGTCGTGACGTCGCGCATCACATCGCGCGCGAACGGCTGTTTCTGCATGGTGCGCGGCACGCCGCGCATGTGCATTAGAACGAGAGCCAGCTTGCGACTCCGCACGATCTCCGCCACGCGGGCATCGTTGCGCAGGCCGGTCACGTCGTTCACGATCTCCGCCCCGGCTTCTACCGCTGCTTTAGCCACTTCCGCCTTGCTCGTGTCCACGGAAATGGGGATTTTCAACTTCCCGCGCAGTTGCGTTAACACGGGGAGGAGCCTCCTCAGTTCTTCGCCGGCCGAAATTCCCTGCGAACCCGGCCGCGTGGATTCGGCGCCGATGTCGAGAATGTCCGCACCCTGCCGCTCGATTTCGAATGCGCGCTCGACGGCCGCGTCTGCGTCGTAATGCAGCCCGCCATCGGAAAAGCTGTCGGGCGTCACGTTCAGCACGCCCATGATCAGCGTGCGCTCGCCGAGGACGAGCGTCCGCGAGGGAAGCTTCAGCCGAAACGTGCGCCGCCGGAACATGGCCGCGCTATTGAATCACGCTTTTTGACTTGACGTAAGCCACTCGCGCTCCACAATGAGCTCGGCGCGCCCAGTCTGAAGGCCCGGCGCTACATTCACCAGAAGTGCGGTCAGCGTGACGCCGGGACGTAGTAGGCCGCGCGATTTGAAATAGCAACGTTCGGGTCGCGAGGAAGTTCGACACGCAGGCTGTGCCAGCCCCCGCGATCAGCGCCATCGTCCGCGAGCTGCGGATAGTAGCCAAGCGTGTATTCGGCGCGAATCTTCTGCGCAATCTGACGAAACGTGTCCGCAAGTGTGGGCGCTTCGTGCAGAAAATAGAGTTGCCCTCCGGCGCGGCGCACCAGCTCAGCCAGAAAATCAGTGTACGCGGGAATGCCAAGTTTGAGCGCCTCAGGCGCGATCAGCGTTTTGTCGCGATGGGCCGCAAGCCATTGCGAACTCATGATGCGCGGGCGGTTTTCCGTCGAGACGGCGAACACCTGAATATCCTGGGCTGCCAGCAACCGCGAAAGATCATCGAACGTCAGCCGGTCGAGATCGGTTGGCGACGGCCGCTCGCTCTCGGGATCAAGCGTCAGTCCAAGGCCGCTGTCCTGGCCGTCCGTAAGCAGTACGATTGCTTTGCGCCCGGTGCGTCCGCGAAAGAGATCGCGCGCGGCAAGATAAACGGCCTCGTAGATGTTCGAGCCGCCCGTGTCGCTGAAGAGCTGCTGCACGTTGATTCGGGCGACGGCCCGGCGCATCAGCTCTCGGACATCCGAGAAGGGAAGCTGCAGATACGTGTGCCGCGCGAAATCCACGACGGCGGCTTGATCGAGCGGAGCCAGCGCGTCAACGAGCGCGTTCGCAGCCTTCTTCATTTCATCCGCGTCCGGCAAGACGCTGGGGCTCGCGTCCAGCATGATGGCTACGCTGGCCGGCTGGGTTGAGGCGTCGAAGTAAACGATCGGCTGTTCGGCGCCGTTGTCGTAGACGCGAAAATCCTCGCGCGTAAGGCCGGGCACCGGAAGACCATCGCGCGTCGAAACCATGCAGGTGACCGCGACCATCCGCGTCGTGCTGCGAATCGCCCGGCGCACGGCGTTATCACCGCTGGCGTCCGGCTGCCCTCCCGGGCTGCCTTTCTCGACGGCTTTCAGCTCGCCCGTCGCCCGGTCCCGTTGCCACACGATTCCCGAATCGAGCTCGCGGACCTTCGGCAGTCTTTCTTTCTGGCCTGGGCGCGCTGCGCCGATCGCAATCGAGGCGGCGGTAAACACCAGAACCGCGGCTTGAGTTCCCTGGCGCACGCAGCAATGATTGCGCAATTCACCCATATTGGCGAGATGGACGTCGATTGAATTCTCGCCACGGAGTCACAGACCCCACGGAGACATCATTCTAGAAGGAAGAATGCAGGCAGTCCCGCCTCGGTGCTCTCGAATCTTTTCTCTGCGGCCTCTGTGGTTAGTTTATGAACGGGTACTCCGTGCCTCGGGTGCGGGAAATTCAGTCGAGGTCGAAGTCGCGAAGAGGTTTTTCGATCGGCGCATCCTTCGCCTTTTTCAGCCCTTCGGCGAACTTGCGCGCAAGGACGTCTTCCTTGATCTTCTCCGCTTCGACGGAAGCGCGGAACTTGGCTTCGACGGCATCCGCCTGCTCGCGGAGAAGCTTGGCCGTGTCGTCAAAATCGACACCCGCAGACTGCTTTGGCGGAGGCACGTGGGACAACACGACGCCAAGATTGGCGTCAACCATCAGCTTCGCCTTGCAGCAGGGACAACCGACCTCGAAACTATCCTCTTCTTTCCTAGCCATAGCCGCATTCTACGCCATTTCCTCTCGCGTGGCGCAGTCACGCGGGTCATCCGGGAGAACATTTCGCGGCGAAAGGCGAACTTCATGTGACGCCGGACTCACGGATCCTTTTGCGGATGGGAATTCCCCGGACCTTTGTTTTCAAGTAGAAATGCGGAAAACGACTCGGCAAGTTGGCGGGCGTGAGCCAGGCACGGAGACGCCGGCACGGCAGGCAATTGTCCCACGTCATGAAAGAATTCCGCGGCCTTCTCGTTGCGCCCCAGTTCGGCGTTCAGATTCCCGGCCAGCAGCAGAAACATCGGATTGTTCGGGTAGCGCTCAACGAGCGGCTGCGCAATCGAGAGAGCTTCCTCGTACTTGCGGTCGTACTGCCGCAGCGCACGCGCCAGAATGAACCGCACATCCACTGCCAACAACGTCCCCTGCGTCATTCCCGTTTTCATCTGCTCGACGCCCTTTTCCTTGTCGCCCCCCGGAATCCCCATGAAAAAGCGCAGCAGCTTGACGATCGGAGACAGCGTGTCCACGTAATAGTTGTACAGCCCCAGAGCGGCGGTCGCGTCCGCCATCTGCGGATCGAGTTGCAATGCGCGCAGCATCTCTGTTCGCGCACGCACGGCTGCTTTTGCTGCGTTGCGGTTTTCGCCGCGCACGCCGTACACGCGAACTTTCAGCGCGTAACCCATGCCCGCGTAGAAGTGCGTCTCGGCCGTCTCTGAATTCGCCAGTTGAGCTTGCGCGAGCTCGATCGCCTTGTCGGCCAGCGCGAAGTAGGCTTCATCCCCGCCGCGCTTGTCGTGCTTCCAAACCTCCACCATCCCCCACTTTATCTCGCAGGCCTCGCAGTAGCGCTCCCACCAGAGCGCCTCTCCTTCGATCAGGTAACCGAGAGGACTCTGCGGACGCGTTCGCTCTATCTCGCGGGCCAAACCGGCCGCGCCGTGCGCATCGCCTTCATATATTTTTTTCAGAGCCTCTTGCGCGTCCGCCGGGAGGCTGGCCTTTGCCGCTTGCGCACGAGCCGGGGAAAATGTCGCAAGAACGCCCAGCAGAAGCACGAGCGCTGCAAACAACGGCAGAATTGAACGCAATCGCTTCACCGAATTCTCTTGATCCAACCGATCGTCCCGGCCACCGTAACGTACATGGTGAAGCATTCCAGCGCAAACGGTAGAAAGCCGAGAAATCCCGGCGCCGGCATCTCGAAGATTTTTATGTCCTGAAACATCGGAAACGTGTAGTGCCATTTCGCACCCGCCCAGTTGTTCCAGAACTCCCAGAACCATCCGCATATCCACCCAGCCGCCAGGAATCCGTAGAGCCGCCGCCGAAATCCCTCCGATAGATCTCCGATGAAAGAAGGCAGGTCGAGCCGCCGGTTCAACGGATCGAGCAGCAGCACGAAACCAATCCAGACGAGCGCGAAGAGACGCGCGGCAATTCTCAGCGGCAGAACAAGAGGGAGAATCAGCGACAGTGCGCCTGCAACGATCAGAGTATCTTCGGCCGCGCGCGAAAATTTGACCGGGCCGCCCGGCAAAGTGGGCATCATCGCTTGCACCAGGTCCGCCGTTTCGAAAATTGCCGGCGTGATCGTCGCAAAAGACCAGCCATAGCCGAACACAATCGCCGTCCATCCGGCTGGCGCGCCCACGTATGTCCAGTTTTCCAAGTGCCAGTTATATCCTTCGAAAACCAGCCAAAGCGGAATCGAAAGCAGCGCCATCTGCGCGACCGCGACCGGCGCATCGTGCAGCCGCGAACGCCCCGTCATCGAGAAGACGGCGGCATCGGCGATCACGATATACGCCGTCCATGCAATCGGCGTGAAATAAGTCCATACCGGCTCGATTCGATGAAACATGAGCCACTCGGCCAACGCGAGCGCCGCAATCCCCAGCCAGCCGTATGCGGGAAGGGGCCGCTGCCGCAGGCTGCGCAAGAACCCGATCACCAGCGCCGCGGCTGTCGCGGCTGTGATGACAATCCCCAATTCGATCATCGCGCGTTGATGGTATCCCAAGTTAGCCGCGAGGATTGCCACTGAGAAAAGGAACGAATGGAGCTGGATCGAAGGGACGCGGCATTGAGATCACGGCCCTTTTCTGTCGTGGGACCCGATAACAGGCTCCCGCTTAGGTACGACCCGACTTTCTTGCTATGCTTTGCGGTCTTCCGTGTCCGGAACATCGGTCCAACCCGAAAATCTCGAACGCGGCCTCGGGCTGCTCGAAGCAACCTCCCTGAACATCACCTTTATGGTCGGCATCGGGCCGTTCGTCGTCATTCCCTTCGTCGTGCAGGCGATGGGCGGACCTCAATGCCTGGTTGCCTGGCTGACCGGCGCCGTTCTCGCGTTTTTCGACGGCTGCGTTTGGGCCGAACTCGGAGCCGCGCTCCCGCACGCCGGCGGCAGCTATGTTTTCCTGCGCGAAGCCTACGGCGCCCAGCGCTGGGGCCGCCTGATGTCGTTCCTTTACATCTGGCAGACGCTTTTTCAGGGACCGCTGAGCATCGCCTCCGGCGCGTTGGGTTTTGCCAATTATTCGACCTACCTGAGTCACAGCTCGAACACGGCCACTGCCTCGGCCGCTCTGCTCACCTCGCCCACGGAAAAAGCGGTCGCCGCCGGCATCGTGGTTTTGGCCGTCGTCCTCCTTTACCGGCGCATCACGACTATCGGCAAGATTTCGATTGCGCTGTGCGCCATCGTGATCGCCACGATTCTCTGGCTGATCTACGGCGGCATCACGCACTTCCACCCGGGCTACCTTCTCTCCTTCCCGCCCGGCGCCTGGAATGTCTCCTGGATTTTCGCGGCCGCCCTCGGCCACGGGACCGTCCAGACCGTTTACTCCTATCTCGGCTACTACAATGTCTGCAACCTGGGCGGCGAGATGAAGCGGCCGGAGCGCAACATCCCGCGCGCCATTTTTCTTTCTATCGGCGTTATTGCTCTGCTGTATTTCGTGATGCAGACCAGCATCCTCGGGGTGGTGCCCTGGCAGGAAGCCGCGCGAACCAAGGCTGTGGTCAGCATTTTTGTGGCGCGCACATTCGGACCCGGATGGGCGACCTTCGCAACCGTGCTCATCCTCATCACCGCTTTCGGCTCGATCTTCGCGGCGACCTTGGGATACTCGCGTGTTCCCTACGCCGCGGCTCTCGACGGCAATTTCTTTTCTGTCTTTTCGCGTGTGCACCCCAGTGAACGTTTCCCCGCCGTTTCGTTAGTCGCCCTGGGCGCCACCGCCGTCGTTTTCTGCCTCTCTCTGACGCTCATTGACACCATTCGCGCCATCCTGGCCATGCGCTGCCTCATCCAATTCATCGGCCAGGCGGTCGGACTTCTGATTCTTTACCGCCATTGGGGACGCGAGCGCTTGCCTTTTCGCATGTGGCTCTTCCCCGTGCCGCTTGTGGTCGCGATCGCCGGCTGGATCGGCATCTTCATCTCCACCGGCCGCACACCGATACTGGCTTCGCTCGCCGCAATGACCGCGGGTGTTGTTGTATATTTGAGCCGCGCCCGAGTTCGGCGCGAATGGCCGTTTCAGGAGGTCGTTTGAAAATCACGCCAGCCCGACTCCTGGTTGGAGTCCTTGCTGCAGCTGCGGTTGTGCTGCCCGCAACCATTCCTCTTTCATCGCAGTCTTTGCCGGATGAAATCGCGGCAATCGACAAAGCTCGCGTTTCGACGCGCATTCTCTTCGTCACGGCGCATCCCGACGACGAATGGTCGAGCCTCCTCACTTACCTCTCGCGCGGCCTTCACGCCCACGTTGCCCTGCTTACGCTTACCCGCGGTCAGGGCGGGCAGAACGCCATCGGGCCCGAACAGGGTGACGAGCTGGGAGTAATTCGCACGCACGAGTTGCTGGAAGCAGGGAAGCACTACGGCGTCCGCCAGTTTTTCACGCGCGCCGACGACTTCGGCTTTTCGAAAAGCGCCGAGGAAACCCTCAGAATCTGGGGAAAGGTCCCGCTGGAGGATATGGTCCGCGTGATCCGCACGTACCGGCCGGACGTTGTGATCAACGGCTGGGGCGGCGTTCATTCAGGACATGGGAATCATCAGGCCAGCGGCATTCTCACGCCGCAGGCGGTCGCCGCAGCCGCGGACCCCAGGGAATTTCCCGCGCAGCTCGCGGAGGGTCTCGAACCCTGGGAGGTCGGTTTGGAACTGCGCGGCGCGCGCGACGACACTTCCAATGCCGTTCAACTTCCCGTCAACGGCATGTCCCCGCTTTGGGGCGAAAGCTACGTTGATATCGGCATGGAAGGCCACGCCCAGCATCGCTCCCAGGGAACTCCGGCATTCTTCGGCAACCGTTTCTTCCGCCGCCCGATTTATCTGGTTGGTGAAAACAGCAAGGACGAGGAAACCGGACGCTTCGATCCCAAACTTCTCGCGCAACCTATCACCGCGCTTGCAGCGCGCTTTCCGGCTCTCGAGTCCGTCATGCGCCCGCCGCTCGCCGCTGCCGAGCAGGATTTGAACGCTGCGCGCAAGTCCGCGCTCGTGCTGGACCGCACAGGAGCCGCCAGTTCGCTGGCGCAGGCTGGACAACAGATTGCCGGCCTGCGCGGCGAAATCGCCAGGCGCAACAGCCCGGAAACTGCCTCCGCCCTCTGGGAAATCGATCGCCTCCATCGCTCGATTGACAATGCCCTCGCCGACGCCCTCGACCTCGTCATCGACGTCACCGCGGACCGCCACGAGCTCGTTGCGGATGAAGATTTCCACGTCACTCTGAATTTCCCCGACCAGCCCGGCTCCCCGCACGATGTCGTCGTGAACAACTCGACTCTCGAATTGCCTCACGGATGGACGGCGAAGCTCGCAGAGAACAAGGGCGAAGGAGGAATGTACGATTTTGACGTTTCGATTCCCGCCGGCGCTACGCCGCCCTCTGCGCCGGGTGATGTGATCTTGCCGTTCCCGCCGCCCCTCGTGACGCTCGCCCTCAAAGCTAACGTCAATGGATACGAGTTCGCGATTCGCAAGCCAGTTGAATCCATGGAAGCCACCACTACGGGCGTCGTCAATTATCCGCTCGAACTTGTTCCGGCCGTCAGCCTCACGGTCGAGGACTCGGAAATCATGGTTCCCGTCAAACGCGCCTCCGAACCCCGGACCCTCCTCGCACGCGTCCGCTACTATGGCACGAAGCCCGCCACCATCTCCGTCGGCGTTGATGTTCCCGCAGGCTGGACAGCGCAGTCCATCGCGCCCCTCGACTTCCCCAAAGCCGGCGATCGCCTCATCCGCTTTTCTGTGGCGCCGCCCGCCACGGTCGCTCCCGGAGCGTACGCCCTGCGTCCTTACGCAAGAATAGCCAACCAAACCTTCCGCACCTCGATCGAGCCTATTCCCAGTCTTCCCACGCGTGACTGGAGCAAGCCCGCCGACGTTGCCGTCCATGTCCTCGATCTGATCGTGCCCGCCGGCCTTCACATCGGCTACATCACCGCCGATAACGATGATCCGCTGCCAGGCATCCTTCGCCAGCTCGGCATTCGCGTGGACATGCTCGACGAAGCCGCGCTCACCTTCGGCAATCTCAGCCAGTATGATGCGATCACCGTTGGCATTCGCGCCTACGAGCTCCGGCCCGATGTAGTTCGCGCCAACGGCCGGCTTCTCGATTACACGCGCGGCGGCGGCACGCTTCTGGTGCAATACGAGCGCGACTTTGCGTGGAACAAACTGCATCCCGCGCCGTTCCCCGCGGAAATGCCCGATCGCACTTCTCGCGTGACCGACGAGAATTCGCCCGTGCAGTTTCTCGCGCCGCAGAACCCGTTGCTGAACAACCCGAACAGGATCACCCAGGGGGACTTCAAAGGATGGGTTCAGGAGCGCGGCCTCTATTTCTGGGGCAGCTTCGATCCGCGCTATACCGGCGTGCTGGGCATGGCCGATCCCGGCGAATCGCAAACCATCGGCTCTCTGGTTTACGCCCGTGATGGAAAGGGAGTTTATATTTACACGGGTCTGGCGTTCTTCCGTCAGCTGCCCGCCGGCGTTCCCGGCGCGTACCGCCTCTTCGTGAACTTGCTGAGTCAGACCCCGCACACGGCGCATTGATCCGCTGGCGCGCCTGCGCGAAGGAGTGACACTTGGACGTAGCCTCGCATTTTAGTGCGGCGCCTTGCTCTTCCAGACCGGACTCGCCCCATGGCTGAACCAGCTCGCTCACCGTCGCCGCCCGCGAAAACCGCCGAACCCGAAATGGTCCACATTCCCGAAGGCTGGTTTCTCATGGGCAGCGACACCGGCCAGGACAACGAGCGGCCCATCCATCGTGTCTGGATTGACGCTTTCGACCTCGCAATTTGCCAGGTCACGAACTCCGATTACGCCCGCTTCCTCGCCGCCACCGGCCACCGCAAGCCGCTCCACGGGGACGACCCGAATTTCTCGCATCCCGAACAGCCGGTCGTCGCCCCGTCGTGGTTTGACGCCGTCGCCTATTGTGATTGGCTGGGCCGCGCGACAGGCCGTCGCTACCGCTTACCCACCGAAGCTGAATGGGAACGCGCGGCTCGCGGCGCACTCGAGCAGAGGCTCTTTCCCTGGGGCGACGAACCTCCCGAATCGCTGCCGAACTATGCCTCGCGCTGGAACACAGGGCCAGAGCCAGTCGGCCGCGCCGAGCGCAACGCCTTGGGTCTCTGCGATATCGGCGCGAACGTCCATGAATGGTGTTCGGACTGGTTCAGCCCGAATTACTACGCCGGCTCGCCCGACCGCAACCCGCCTGGCCCGGCTGACGGGAAGCGCCGTGCGTCCCGCGGCGGTTCGTGGCGGCATTACACGAAAGTATCACGTTGCGCCGCGCGATCCAGCATCCCTCCTGAATTCCAATATGCAGATTACGGCTTCCGCATCGCCCGCGATTCGGCCTAGGACTAGACGACTACGAACGAAAGCTCACCGTCAGGCAGACTGCCTTGTGGATGGAATAAATTCGATAGGACCAAAACGGCCGTCGGGCCGCAACATCCCTCACCGGTCGGAACGCATTGAGCTATCGCCCCGAACCGTGATGCGACCGGCTTTGCCGTCGGGCTAGAAGCTCTTGAACGCCTGCCAGAGCCACACTCCGGCGGAAGCAGCCAACAGCGCTCCGGACAGCACGATCAGAGTTACAATCGGCTTGCTCAGCTTCTCAATCCGCGCGACGAGCACTCGTTGCTCGTTCGCCATGGACTGCTCTGCCTGGCCGAGAAAGATTTGATCTTCCTCGCGCGTCTCCAGCGTGCTGCGGTAAATCAGGAAAAGGATCAACACTGCTGTGACGACGCCCCACGCGATTAGCAGCAGGATCACCGTGCTTCGGAACATTTCCATGGTGACCTCCCGGCCCGCGGTGCGAGGAAACTTCCGGAGGGCGGATGCGGTCCCTTCGCAGGCCTTGTGGGCGGGATTATAGCACCCTGTTGGCGCCGCAGCGTCAAGGAACTCTGGCCCGATTTTCGGTGTCTATCGGTCTCGGTGGTCGTGTTTGACCCGAGTACTAGTCCTACCCACGCACGCAGTAGACTCCAGCGCAGGGGCAAAGGAAAGCGCTAAACACGGGGAAACTCGTGCTCCAGCCCGGCCTCTGCGTACTCGAACGCGTCATCGGGAAAGTGCACGTCCCAGAAATTTCGCGCTGGATAGAGGATTTCAACTCCCAGCTCGAACATCCCGTCGCACTTCCGTTCGCTCACCCGAATCACGCGAAACTCCCGCCATTCCTGCGACCGCTCGTTCCGCACGTTGATCCGCGAACCGATTGAAGGCGCGAACGCTCCTTGCAGTCGCGCGCCGCAGCGGCTCACTTCCAGCGCTCGAGCGGGAGACTGTTGCGGGTCGCCTTGCACGTCTTCGTAAATCACCGTCAGCGGCATGCCCACATGGACGCGGCTTGCCCGCCGCCGTTCGATCATTGTGCAGGATGCAGCCATCGACTTTCTCTATGCCCCCGGCGCAGCCGGCTGCTGCTAGGTCTCTTGATAATCTAGGCGGGACCTGTGTCCTGGTCAAGACTTCTTGCGCGTTCCGTGTCCTCGTTGACAAAGTTTCTCCGCAACGGCAATATGAACCCTCGACGCTTCACCCCACCTGTTGCCCAAGTGGCGGAATTGGCAGACGCGCTAGCTTCAGGAGCTAGTGGCCGCAAGGTCGTGGAGGTTCGAGTCCTCTCTTGGGCACCATATTTTCAGTAACTTGCAAGCTGCGTTGATTTCCCGGACGTCGAGCACCTATAGCCGCACCCGGTGCATAACGGGCTCTTCGGGGCGCTTCCCAACGGACGACAAACAGGCATTCTGTATTCGAGCCGAAGTCGTGCGCGAGGTGTAAGATTCCTGCTTCCATCGGCTAAAAAAGAGCAGCCAATTCACAGAATACAGCTCTCCTAAGGTGTCCGCCGTATTGAATGACGAATTGGTCTATGTTTTCGTAGGAGCCTCGACGGCATTCTTGTTGGCGAAAAACGAGTAGCTCGGGGCCGCCCGAAGTTCGGCGGCTGAGGCCAAAGAAGCGTAACGCCTTTCACCACCCGCCCAAATAGCGACCAGCCACAATTTCGTTACGAGGCTTTGCGCGTCCACCACTACCCGCATTCTCGCTGCCACATGCTAGAAACGAGAACTAGGAAAGGAAGGAAAGCATGAAGATCATAGTCATTGGCGGAACTGGGCTCATCGGCTCAAAACTCGTAAAGAAGCTCGAGGCGCAAGGCCATGAGGCCGTCCCGGCATCACCCGACACGGGCGTCAACACAATCACGGGCGAGGGACTGGCTGAAGTTCTGAAAGGCGCTTCGGTTGTCGTTGACGTGTCGAACTCTCCATCCTGGGAGGACGCGGCTGTCCTGAAGTTCTTCGAAACGTCAACCCGCAACCTTCTCTCCTCCGAAGCGAACGCCGGAGTCCGGCATCACGTTGCATTATCGGTGGTGGGGACCGATCGGCTGTCCCAAAGCGGTTATTTTCGCGCGAAGATCGCCCAGGAGAAACTGATCAAACAATCTTCGATCCCGTACTCCATCGTGCACGCGACGCAGTTCTTCGAGTTCCTCAAAGGGCTTGCAGACATTTCCGTCGAAGGCGGCAAGGTACATTTGCCACCTGTGCTTTTTCAGCCCATGGCTGCCGGCGATGTCGCGACAGGAGTCGCCAGAGTCGCCGTCGGCCCGCCGGTAAACGGCATCGTCGAAATAGCCGGGCCGGAACAGTTTCGCGTGGATGAACTGGTGCGGCAGCGTCTGGCCGCCCTGAAAGATTCCCGCGAAGTCGTCGCCGACCCGCGCGCGCAATACGACGGCGCCGAAGTCGGTGAGCGAACGCTACTTCCCGGCAAAGACGCTCGGCTTGGCGAAACGCTTTTTGCGGACTGGCTCAAAAGCCCCGCATCTCAACCCCCGAGTGCAAAACCGCTGTCCGCAGCCGCCGCGACTGCGGCCAAGCGGCCCTGAGACCGTGCGCGTGACTTAGAAGCCGCCGGGGAACAACACACCGCATTGCACGGACGCGCGCCGGTTTCGGCGCGTGTGGGCAACGCCCCAGCGTCGTTCCATGTTTTGAGCGTCAACCGTTGAGCCTGACCGGGCGCAGCCCACGCCCTCAGCGCCCGGCCGCCTGACAATTTCCCGTTGCGATCGGACGAGGCTGTAACTCTCGTTTGGGCTTCCTGCCGAGCACTGTTCGCTCCTTCGCCGCAGCCAGAGTGCCAACTGCGAAAAGACGCTGATCTCTTCGTGCTCCCGTGCGCCCGCCGTTTTTGGCGCGGCCCGCGCTTAACTCATTCTTCCCGCTTTCGCTCCGGCTGTAATACACTTCCGCCGCTCTGATTCATCGCGCGAGGTGTCCGATGCTCGATCGTCGCCGCTTCATGTCCGCCTGCTCTGGTCTGGGCCTCACCTCTACGCTCTTTCCCGGAGTCCTCTGGGCCCTCGCCGACGACAAAGAAAAAATCACCCCCGAAATGATTGAACAGGCCGCGATCATCGCCGGCGTTCCCATTCCCGCCGAAGACCGCCAGATGATGCTCTCCACCCTCGAAGATCAGGCCAAAGGGTACGACGACATCTACCAGCTTCACCTGCCTAACAGTGTCCCGCCCGCCTTCAATTTCGATCCCGTGCTCGCCTCCACCAAATTCGAAACGGAAAAGCGCCCGCTTCGTACTTCTGCCGCCCCGGCCATCGCCGCCCGCGGTGTTCCCAAAAACATCGAGGATCTCTGTTTTGCCACCTGCCGCGAACTGGGCGTGCTCATCCGCAGTAGAAAAATCTCCTCCGTCGCGCTCACCGAAATGTACCTCGACCGCATCAAGCGTTACGATCCGCTCCTCCATTTCGTCATTACTCTCACCGATCAGCGCGCGCTCGCGCAAGCGAAGGAAGCCGACCGCGACCTCGCCGCCGGAAAATACCGCGGCCCGCTGCACGGCCTCGCCTGGGGCGCCAAAGATTTGCTCGCCGTCAAAGGCTATCGCACCACGTGGGGCGCGGGTCCCTACAAAGATCAGGTCATTGACGAAGACGCCGCCGTCGTGAAACGCCTCGACGCTGCCGGCGCTGTCCTCGTCGCCAAGCTCAGCCTCGGCGCGCTCGCTATGGACGACGTCTGGTTCGACGCTAAGACGCGCAATCCCTGGAATCCCGCGCAAGGCTCGAGTGGGTCGTCCGCCGGACCCGCCTCCGCCACGGCCGCCGGCTGCGTCGCCTTCAGCATCGGCTCGGAAACCCTCGGCTCTATTTCTTCGCCCAGCACCCGTTGCGGATGCACCGGCCTCCGCCCCACGTTCGGCTTCGTTCCGCGCACCGGCGCCATGGCCCTCTCCTGGACCATGGACAAACTCGGTCCCATCTGCCGCGGCGTCGAAGATACGGCGCTCGCCCTTCACGCCATTTACGGCCCCGATGGCGCAGACCGCACCGTCCAGCCCGCCGCCTTTAACTGGGATGCCGCGCTCGACTGGCGCAAGCTCCGCGTCGGCTTCCTCAAATCCGAATTCGAGCGCCCCATCGAGCCCCCCAAAACGCCGAAGCCCGAATCCCAGCTCACTCCTGGCCAGAAAAAGAAATTCGAGCAGGCCCAAGAACGTTTCGAACAATTCCGCGCGCACGCCGAATACGATCGCCGCTTCAATCAGGCAGCCATCGCCAAACTTCAAGCCATGGGCGTGAACCTTGTCCCCGTCGAAATTCCCAAATTCCCGTATGACGCGATGGTCCCGCTCCTCAACGCGGAAGCCGCCGCCGCTTTCGACGAACTCACCCGCACCGGACGCGACAAGCTCCTCACGCTTCAAGGGCCTAACGAGTGGCCCGACATTTTCCGCTGCGCCCGTTTCATTCCCGCCGTCGAATACATTCAGGCCAACCGCGCCCGCATGCTCGCCATGGAAGCCGTCTCAAAAGCCTTCGAGGGTTTCGACGTTATCGTCGCTCCCACGAACAGCGAGCAACTGGTCGTCACCAACCTTACCGGCCATCCCGCCCTCATCCTGCCCAACGGTTTCCGCGGCGCCGATGCGCCTCCCGCCCACAAGAACGACAAGGGCGAAATCGAAGGCGACTACGGCGGCCCCGGCACGCCCGTTAGCCTCAGCTTCCTCGGTCAGCTTTATGGCGAAGCCCGCATGCTCCCACTCGCCCGCGCCTACCAGGACGCCACCACCTTCCACCTCCACCACCCCAAACTCAGCCCCTGACTTGAGGGCTCATCCTCACCACTCGCCCGTCGCTCCCGCGCACTTAGCGCGGCATGGTTCCTTTTCCTCTGTACGGCCACGTCATGCTGCGCTTCTAGCGCGCCGGAAAGCCGTGCCCGCTCCCGCTATGCGAGCCGTGCGGTCGTTGTCATCCTGAGCGAAGCGAAGGATCTGTCTTCACTCTCTTCACTCTCCCTCCTGCCGCCTAAGGCGCCGCCCGACGCTCACCACTCATTCTCGCCACTCGCCACTCGTCACTCGCCACTGCCTTTGATATGCTGTTCGCGCCCGCATCGCTGCTCCCGCGCTGTGGGATTCTAAATTCGCACCCGAGGTGCTCTGCCCCGTGAAATTCCGAATGGTCTTGTCCGCACTCATCCTGCTCGTCGCCCTGGCTGCGCCCGCCCAGCCGCCCGCTCAACAAAAACAGCAGAAGCCGAAAGCCGCGCCTTCCAAAACCACGCGCCCTCCCGCCGATGCCGCCACCATCGAGCGGGGCCGCTATCTTGTCGAAGATGTTGCCCGCTGCTGGGAATGTCATTCCCCACGCGAAGAAAACGGCCAGCCCGACCATTCGCGCTGGCTCCAGGGCGCGCCCGTCTGGATCACGCCCGTCCACCCCGATACCAACTGGGCCATGCGCGCCCCCGGTATCGCTGGATTTCCTTCGTTTACCGAAGAGCAGGGAGAAAAAATCCTCGAACAGGGCGTCGGCCCGAACGGCATTCCCATCCGTCCGCCCATGCACGACTACCATTTGAAGCACGAAGACGCCGTCGCTATCATCGCGTACTTGCGCACGCTGCCGCCCA
>DATEKA010000026.1:0-3101 GCA_035277685.1 Candidatus Acidiferrales bacterium | reverse complement strand
TACCCGTTCATCATTCGATCGAGGAGAGCGGCGGCTTCGTAGCCGATTTTTTCCGTTCCCTGTTCGATGCTCGTAAGCGACGGATTGCTTAACTGGCAGAGGAGTTCGTCATTATTGACGCCTATGACGGCAACTTCTTGCGGGACCGCCAACTCGAATGCCTGACAGGCTTCCAGCACTT
Source organism: Candidatus Acidiferrales bacterium (assembly GCA_035277685.1). GTDB lineage: Bacteria > Acidobacteriota > Terriglobia > Acidiferrales > UBA7541 > Palsa-295. Next base: position 2,920 of record DATEKA010000026.1, on the reverse strand, counting down.
GATGGCCGCGACTATCGTTCGCGGCAAGAATTGCGACGGGCTTGGGAAGCGACAGGAGCCATTCGCCGATGGATTGCTGCTCGGCTCCCCAATGGCGGCCCGTCCGAAAGCGGCCGGAATAGCTCGCGCAAGAATGGCCGCGTGACTTGAGATAGACGCAGAATGCACGTTCGCGTTCGTGAGACCAGCCGTTGATGCGGTTTTTCGGGTACCCACAGAAAGCGAAATTACGGAAGCCGCGGGTGAGAAAATGATCGGCGGCCTTTTGAGAAATCATTTTGTTGTTGCTGAAAAAGTAGGGAATGGAAGCGCTTCGCCAGCCGTATCCGCTGCCGAATCCGACGGCGGGCAATCCTGACCGGGACACGGCGGACGCGACCGAGGGATGATCGAAGTTGGCGATGACACCGTCGCCTTCCCACTGCAAAAGGGGCGGGAGCTTCTGGTCCTTCAGAGCGTCGCGTTCCAGGTAAATGTTGAAGCCCGGACGTTCGCGCACGTACCGAGCCACCCCGAGCATCACCTTCCCGTCGTAGGCGTGCCTTGCATCGTAAATGAGAGCGACTCGCCGCATCGAGGACCGTTATCGTTAACGGGCAATGAGAATTTATAAATCATTAGATAAAAAATGTAAAACGCCAACATTGAACGAGCCTGCGCCGCCAGACTAAAAAGGCAGTCATCTTTGGTAGTACGTGTGAGCAAGGCGAGGGGCGGGGAAGTCTTGGGGTTTGTCGAACTTGGTTCTCGGGGTTCCACAGCTTGCCTTAGTACCCCGTTGTCTTTCTATTCGGCGATGACGCCCAACTGCGGCTTCACATGCTGCACCGCCAGAAACGTCTCTGCAAGAAAGCATGGTTTCGATTCTGAGGGAACAATCGAATGGATAGAAGAAACTTCCTGACGACGGTAGGAGTTGGTGGGCCTCTTGCACTGACGACAATGGGGGTGGCGGGATCGCTGGCGCTGCCTGAAACAGCTCTGGCTGACGACGTGACGGCAGCGCAGATGGCGGCGTTCGACAGTCCACCGTATCCGGAGAAGGGAGACGAGGTGAAGCCGGCGCCGCGAAAGGGCCGGATTAAGCAAGGCGTTACGCGCGGCGTCTTCATCGCGCGAGTTCCGGGGGAAGCGCGTGGACGAGGGGCCGGCGGCGGAGTGGATTTCGAGGAGATGTGCCGGCAGGCTGCTCGGCTGGGCATTCAGGGATTTGACCTGGTCGGTCCTGATGACTGGCCCATGTTGAAGAAATATGGGCTGGTATCGAGCATGATCTATGGAATCGGCATTGGACCTGGCGGCGGACGCGGGCCCGCCCGTGGAGCCGCAGCAATGGGCGCTACATCGGGTGCGCCGGCAACGGCATCTCCGAGTGCGCCACCGGCGCAAAGAACAGGCGCTCCATCCGGCCCCAACGGCGCTGCCGGACGTGGGCGAGGCCCTGCCGGGCCAAAGATTATCGACAAGGAAGCGCACGACCACTTCGTGCAGATTTATTCGGACACGATTGACCTTGCCGCGCAAAACAAATTTCCCAACATCATTTTGACTACGGGCACAAGAGGCACGATCAGCGACGAAGAAGGAGCGGACGCGCTTGTGGCGCTGCTGAATAGCCTTAAGGGGCGTGCGGAAGACAAGGGCGTGACTCTATGTACGGAGCTGATCAGCTCCAACGTGAATCAGCCTTTGGAAAATCGATATATGGGCGATCACGGTGCGTGGTTATTCGGCATCATGCAGCGAGTGAACTCGCCTCGGGTCAAGGTGCTCTATGACATTTTTCACGCATCGGTGATGGATGGAAACGTTGTCACCACGATTCGTGAAAACTGGCAGTGGATCGGTCATTTTCATACGGGCGGGAATCCGCCCGTTGGTCCCGGTTCGGGTGCGCGCAACGAGTTGGATCACACGCAGTCCGTGTACTGGCCGTTCATCATGAAGGTAATCGCGGACATGGGTTTTACGGATTACGTTGCGCATGAATACACGCCGGCTCCGGGAATGGATCCGATCGCGAGTTTGGAAAAGTGCATCCGGGTCTGCGATGCCTGAACGGGCGCACAGAAATCTTTATGGTTTTGCAGAAAGTACGGATCTGGGGTGGCTGAGAAATGACTAATGGAGGGAGCGAGATGAATCTAAAACAGCGGCTAGGTGTGTCCGCACTGCTGGTTTATTTCTTCCTACTGTCGGCGGGAACACTGAAGGCGCAGCAGAATAACGCCGCCATCGTGGGCACGGTGACCGATTCGAGCGGCGCAGTTCTTCCGGGAGCCACTGTAACACTCACAAACACAGCGACAAACGTCGCGCAAACAACTCAGACATCCGGCGCGGGAGACTACGTGTTCCCAATGGTTCAGGTGGGAACGTACGGGATAAAAGTGGAGATGAAGGGATTTAAGACGTTCGCTTCCGCCGGGCTGACGGTGGCGGCCGGCGATCGCGCACGCGTCGACGCCAAAATGGAGCTGGGCGACATTTCGCAGACCGTGGAAGTCTCCGGAACCGTTGCGCCAGCGTTGCAAACGGACACATCGACGATCGGAACGCTTGTGACGTCACAAGGAGTGGAGGATCTCCCTCTCAACGGACGCAACCTGATTAAATTGGTTCAGCTTTCGAGTGGCGTTACAGAAGGATCGCCGGGATCCGCCGTGCAAGGCGCGCGCCCGGACGACCGCCGCGCGACTTCCGCGTTTTCGACGAATGGCAACGTGGACGAGATGAACAATGAACAGATCGACGGCTTCGATAACAACGAGCGGATCATTGGGTCGGTGGTCGTTCGTCCCGCGATCGATGCGATTCAGGAAGTGAACGTATCCACGAATAAATACGATGCTTCCGTGGGACACACTCCCGGGGCGGTGGTGGACATCGTTACGAAATCGGGCACGAACAGCTTCCACGG